>CAYSHN010000092.1:0-10331 GCA_964430815.1 uncultured Calditrichota bacterium
TTATCCTGGGCAGGTACCACAGGGAAAATAGCCGGTATTGTAATAGATGAAAAAGGTGAACCGCTGGTCGGAACCAATGTGCTGATTGAAGGTACGCAACTGGGTGCTATGACCGACCTATACGGAGAGTTTTATATTATCAATATCCCGCCGGGAAATTATCAGGTAAGATTCATGTTTATAGGGTATCAAACCGTTGCGGTTAAAGATGTACGGGTCAGCGCGGATTTAACCACGCGGGTGGATGCAACCTTAAAACAGCAAATCCTGGAATCAAACGATGTGGTGGTGGTTTCGGCCGATCGTGATGCCATTCAAAAAGATCTGACCGCTTCGGAAACAACTTTCAGTACCGATAAAATCGAGATGTTACCTGTTCGCGGGGTCAATGATATAGTGAGTCTGCAGGCTGGTGTGATCAGGGATGCTGGGGGTGACATACACATTCGTGGTGGCCGCACTACCGAAATTTCATACCTGGTAGATGGCGTGCAGGTAATTGATCCCTTGAATCGCCGGCCCGGCCTCAATATTGACGATCAGGCCATTGAAGAATTAAAAACCATCACCGGAACATTTAATGCCGAATACGGACAGGCTCTATCCGGGGTGATCAATATTGTAACCAAGCGTGGCAGCGAAGAGTTCAAGATTAATGTAATCGCTTATATGGGCGATTATTTCAGCCTGGATGATAAGGTTTATTCAGTCATGGGCAATGCAGAGTGGGCTAATTTTATAGCCCGGGCCATGACCAGCAACCAACCGGTTTATTTCGATTTCAGCAAATACGGATCTGATTATGAATCAATATTTGGTGAGAAGAAATACCTTGAAAAGGAGGCTTACCTTAATTCCTATAATCCGTTTCAGTCTACCGATGTCCAGATGAACCTCTCCGGCCCCCTTCCATTTGTAAATAACAGAATTACGTATTTCATATCTGCCCGCTATAATAATAATCCGGGCTATCAATACGGGAAACGGTATTTTATGCCGTGGGGTTATCAAACACCGTATGCGGATTCTTCACGCTACTTCAAGGCAGCTGATAATGAACTGGTAGCTTTGAATTGGTACAAAGGATTCTCATCACAATCAAAAGTATTCATCGAGTTAACCAATAAGATTAATTTAACTTATGGTTTTTATTATAATTATGACCATAGTTTTGGCAGTAACGGCTGGAATTATAAATATGTGCCTGATGCGGGCAAACATTACTATACCCATAGTATGACTCATATTCTATCCCTGAAACAGGTTCTGGCGCAAAGTACTTTTTATGAATTTAAAAGCAGTTATTATCAGAAAAATCATAAGAATTATATGTATGCCGATGCTGATGATTATCGTCTTATGCCAAATGAAAGCAGTGACTTCGAATTGTATGTATTTGGACCGGATCCGGACAATAATTACAGCCTTACTTCCAATCCTTATGATTTTATCTATGCTGGTAATCCAACTGATCGCAGTAAGACGGATGTTACCTATTGGTCTTTTAAACTGGATTTGACCAGTCAGATCACCAAACGTCACCAGATCAAATCAGGAGTTTCAGCTACTTTGCATGACCTGACCAATGACTGGTATAATATGCAATTCGACGATAATACCCAGGAGTTCTTTATTCCAAGCGAAAATAGTCCTTATCATGTCATGTACAGTGCCAAACCAGAGGAATATGCCTTCTATCTGCAGGATAAAGTAGAATTTCAGGATTTTATTATCAATCTGGGTGTGCGTTTCGATTACTTTTACTCGGATGGCAAGATACTGGCGGATCCAAAGGATCCTCAACTATATGATCCGTTCAAATTAAGCCATATATATAAAAATTATTCCGAGGGTGTTCCGGATAGTGAATTGGTTGAATATACCACGGAGGAGCGCAGGGCTTTCTGGTATAAGAAACCGGATGCCAAATACCAGGTCAGTCCCCGTTTTGGTCTGTCTTTTCCGATTACCGACCGGGGGGTCATCCATTTTTCCTACGGTCATTTCTTCCAGAATCCGCAATTCAGTTTTCTGTATGATAATCCGAATTTCTGGATTGAGGGCGCCGGCGCCACCAACCTGATCGGCAATGCCGATCTGAATGCCGAACGTACTATCATGTATGAACTCGGACTGCAGCAGCAACTTCAGGATAACCTGTACCTGCACCTCACCGGTTTTTACCGGGATATCCGGGATTGGGTCGGAACGGGCAAACCGATCGATACCTATCGCGGTGTGACCTATTATCAATATGAAAACAAAGATCATGCTGCAACCAAGGGTATCACCCTCAGTGGAACTTATCATTATCAGAACCTGAACTTGAGTGTGGATTATACCTTTATGACGGCTAAAGGTACCTCTTCAAATCCACAGGATGCTTACAATGATGCCCAGGCTAAACGTGAACCCCGTCTTGAATTGATCAATCTGGCCTGGGATCAAAGGCATGCCCTTAATACAATAATTTCTTATAATTCAGCCGGGTGGGTCGCCGCAATGATAGGTACGATTAATAGCGGATTACCTTATACACCCAGTTTTGCCCGCGGTGAAGTTGCCGGTTCAGGTACTTTCGTTGGACTTCGTGAAAACAGTAAATATAAGCCACTGACCTATAACGTAGATTTAAGGATTGGTAAGCGGTTTGACTGGAAAATCTTCATTACCGAATTATATCTGAACGTTACCAATCTATTCGATACCCGCAATGCCCGTAATGTGTATACAGACAGCGGTGCGCCGGATTATACTCTCGCTGGTTATACCCAGGCCGACCGAATCATTGAAATTTCCGATTTAGGTGAATATTTCGCCAGACCGGATTATTATAGCAATCCGCGTTTTATTCAACTGGGTCTAAGAGTAAGCAGATAAAAGTGAGGTTAAACATGAATAAATCCATGATGAGTTTCTTAAATATTAAAACCGAAAGGATCACCACAGTCGGAATCCTATCTGTTCTTGTCTTGCTTTCATTAATGGTGTTTAGCCTCTCTGCCCAATCTGTTTCGCTGGTGGGGACGTCTGCGGCTTCCTTTTTAAAGATCGGTATCGGCGGACGGGCTCTGGCCATGGGCGAAGCCTATTCCACTCAGGTTTCAGATGTTACAGCCCTCTATTGGAATCCAGCCGGACTGGCCCAGATTTCCAACAGCCAGTTTTTAGTCAGTCATTATGACTTCATCGCTGATATCTATTATGATTATGCCGGTGTCGCCATATCCTTTGGTTCGATTGGTACATTCGGTTTTCATTTTGCTTTTCTGGGTATGCCGGATATTGATCGCACTACCGTCCTGGAGCCGGAAGGTACAGGGGAAAAGGCCACGGCCTATTCGTACTGTACCGGATTCAGCTATGGACGTGCCCTGACCGATCGGTTCGATCTCGGTGTTACCCTTAAATTTATCGGAGAAAAAATCTGGCACTGCACGGCAAACGGATTTGCAGCTGATGTGGGTGTAAATTATCGTACGGTTTTTAAAAACGTCCGTATCGGTATGTCGATCTCCAATTTCGGCACCAGCATGCAGATGGATGGCAGCGATCTGCTGATTCAACATGATATAGACCCTACGAGTGACGGGAATAACTCTAATATCAATGGAAAATTAGAAACAGGTGAATACAGTTTACCGGTCCTGTTCAGGGTTGGAATTTCGGGAAATCTCACCCGTGATTTCTTTGGATTGGAGAAAAATGACTTGATCCTGGCCTGTGATGTGGTCCATCCCAATGACAACTATGAATATATGAATCTCGGCGGGGAATATACTTATAATAATCTGTTCTCCTTGCGCGGCGGCTACCGCCGGTTGTTCCTGGAAGATGCGGAGGGCGGTTTGACTTTCGGCTTTGGCCTGAACCTGACGATTCAAAATATCGGTTTGCGTCTGGATTATGCCGCTGTCGATTTTGGGCGACTGGATTATTTGAATAAATTCTCATTAATACTTTCTCTTTAAAAAATCAGGAGAGATGATACAATGAAAGTCGGTCTGCAAATTATTATAGCAATAGCAGTATGGATCATGAGTTCACAGGCTCAGGATACCCATGGTGATGTCAAATACCGGGCCCGCAATGATCACACCGGCAACCTGATCCGCGTTACCTTCCATAACCATGGCATGATGGGTTCAATCAGGGGTGATAATAGTTTGATTTACGCTGGCGAGTGGCCGATTAACAGCGGCATGGTGCAGATGGGTAATGCTTCCAGTTTTGTAGGCAGTGAATTACGGGTAATTGATGACCAAACCAGCAGTGATACATCCTATGTCACGATTACACCTATCATTTTCTGCCAGGGCTGGGATGCGGATGTCTTTGCTCATGATTCCCTGGGAAATTTTTTGGGATTTGAACCGCTGCCGGGTTATTATAACATGACACAAAAAGAAGAAGATCCCCACCATGCTGTAGCCATGAGCCATGAACCCTTTACCTGGCCGGCTTTCTGGCCTGATAAAATGGAGGATGCGACTGATCCCGGCTGGCGCAGCGCCTGGAATGGTTATTTCGGCAAAGATCAGAAAAATGCCGATCAGGAGAGTTTTTACATATTGGATGATTATCAGTATAAAAAGCAGGTCATGGGTTATGATTTGCCGCTGCCTGTTCTATCTCAACCGGACCGCGGTGGGTTAGGACTCAGAGAACAGGTACGTGGTCTGCAATGGTCCAATCCCGATGCCGAAGATTGTATATTCCTGATCTATGATATCAAAAATATCGGTCAACTTAACCTGAACAAAACCATCTTCGGATTGAATGTCGGTGCCTCGATCGGTGCCTTGATGACGGCTCATACGGATTATGATGATGACTGCGCCACCTTTTACCGGGAGATCGATCTTACGGTGAATTATGACTGGGATAATATTGGTACAAATGGATATACACCGGTGCCCTGGGTTGGATTCGCCTTTCTGGAGAGCCCCGGCAATCCCTATGACGGTATCGATAATGACGGTGACGGGTATAATGCACCCGGTGGCGGTCACCTTATTACCACTTCAGATTTTTACAAATCTTATCAGGAAGCTGATCGGATCGTCCTGATCGATTATAATACCTATCAAAGAACCATTTCTACTATGCCCCCTGATTCGGAGGAACTTGTCATTGAATTTAAAGGTATCAAATATATTAAAAAGGCCAACACTCCGCTCTTCGAAATAGAACGAAACGGCTTCGATGATAATCTGAACGGTTTAATTGATGAATCCGATGGTGCTAAGGTACGTATTCTTAACACAGAAGATTCGGTTCAATATTATCTATACGTACGCGATCCGGTATATAATAGGAAAGATTATCTGGCTGTGGATTATATCACGGGTGAAGGCACGAGTAACTGGCTGATTGATGAACGGCGTGATGACGACATTGACAATGACCGGGATTGGAACGTACAGATTGATGATGTCGGGCTCGATGGAAAATCGGCTACCGGGGATGAAGGTGAAGGTGACGGGATTCCTACCGGTGGCAGTGGAGATTTGCCAGGTGAGCCGAATGTTGATAAAGTGGATGTTGATGAATCGGATCAGATCGGTCTGACCAGTTTTATTTTCTATAAATACGGTGACATAACCTACTCCAATGATCAGGATATTTGGCAGGTATCCCGGCCGGGATTCTTTGATGCTCAACTTGTAAATAAAGATGCCGATTACATTTTTTCCTGCGGTTATTTTCCGCTTTTACCTGGACAAAATGAGTACTTCTCTGTAGCTATGGTTTATGGTTGGGATGAACAGGATATTGTCAGAAATAAAAATATTGTCCAGGATATTTACGATGCCAATTATAACTTTGCCATCGCCCCCGAACTGCCAACATTACAGGTAGTAGCCGGTGATCGCAAGGTCACCCTCTACTGGGATGATCGGGCCGAATACAGTTTTGACCGTTATTTACGGGAAAATGATTTCGAGGGGTATAAAATTTATCGCGCCCAGGATGCCGGCTTCTCCGATGCCGGGGAAATTACCGATGCTTATGGTTATGCCAAGTACATTAAACCTCTCGCTATCTATGATAAAGCGGATAGTGTGTTCGGTTTTTTCCCGCTGACCTTTGGGCGCGGTGTTCAATTCAATCTTGGCAATGAAAGCGGACTGGTGCATGCCTATGTCGATTCTCCACTGGTAAACGGAAAAAGATATTATTATGCAGTAACTGCATTTGATAAAGGGGATGCCATAAAGAATATTTCCCCGTCGGAAACCAATAAATACATCACCCTGGATGCTTCGGGGGAAATACGGACTGGCTTAAATGTTGTCACCGTGGTTCCTAACGCACCAACACTTGGTTATATCGCTCCTAACTATACTCAAAAAGCTATCCAGCAGGGAACCAATTTAACCGAAGGGGAAGTCTGGCTGAATTATCTCGATCCGAGTACCGTAACAGACGGCCAGGAATTTGAGATTCAATTTCTGGATCAGTCGATGGATGGAAGGGACAATGATCTGGATGGAAATATTGATGGTCTGGATGATGATGAATTATTGCCGACCCTGACCACAGGCCTGGTGTTTAAAAATCTAAGCCTGGATCAGGTGATCGATACAGTCTGGTTCTTTGATTACGGGCGCATCGGAGATACCCTGGCCCTGATCCGCGATATTTATGATGACAATGATGCTAATTCCCGAACATTCACGACAATCCTTAACGGCTTGCAGTTATATGTCTATAATCCGGCACCAGGTGTCATTAATGCACCCGAGTTAAATATCTTCGACGGCATTCACTGGAGTGCGGGTATAAACTATGAAACTGCCTATGAGTTAACTTACTCCAATTTTGATAATCCCAGATTCTATCCGGGGGTGTTCTATCCCCGTCAGTTACAAATACGATTTTATGATGAGATCATAGGTACTTCTGATTCAGTATATATAATTAACAGGACCACCGGCAGGCCGCAACTTTACAGGCCGGTAAATGTCAATTTTGAAATACTGGACAGTCAAACCGGTGAACCGGTTAGGTTTGGTTTTGTCGACCGGACCATCAATACAGATGTGGTCAGTCCCGGCTTTTTCTCGGCCAAAGACCAGATTATTTTTATAGAAAAAATGCCTAACGATTCAACTTATGTAACCATGAGCCTGACCAACGAAAGTCTGAACGATACCAGTTTTTACCGGATATATGGCCGCATGCTGGGAACAGGGGATACCCTGAGCCTCTATTATGATTTTCCCTTTAATGGCGATACGCGCTACCGGTTTGTTACCACCGCCGGCAGAGTCAGTACAGATTTAGCAAGTCAGAATATGAACAGAATCAAAGTTGTGCCCAATCCCTATGTGGTTACTGCTGAATGGGAACCAGAAAATCCATACAGCAGCGGGCGGGGACCCAGGTTGATACAATTTATCCACCTGCCGCAGCACTGCACAATTCGAATATATTCAATCGACGGGAGTCTGGTCAGGAAACTTGACCACAACTCAACCATGACCGATGGCGCCGAAGAATGGGATCTGCTGTCCAAAGATAATATGGAAATTGCCTATGGTGTTTATATTTATCATATTGAAGCAAAGGGCATCGGGGAAAAAGTAGGAAGAATTTTAATTATTAAATGAACTGCGGGATCAGATTGGTTCGGATAAATAATTTTTCAAATTTGATTTCTATCCTTCTTTGCGGGATAGGAATAGTGCTCATTAGCGGATGTTCCGGTGATCAAAACACCGTAGCAACCGTGGGCAGTCATAAAATTACTTTAGATCAGTTCAGAGAGGCATATTTGCTGGTGCTTAAACAATCCCGGTTTTATAACTCTCCCGAAATTAGGGAAAAATTTTTGGATGAACTGATCGACCAGTATTTACTGGCGGAACAGGCCAGGAAAAAAGGAATGGCCGATCAGGAACGTTTTAAACTGCGCCTGGAAGCTTACCGCGATAAGTGCCTGCGCGATGCTCACTATAAATATGTAATCCAGCCGCGTATTTCTATTGATTCTGCAGAAATAAAAGAGATCTATGCTTTTACCAGGCAAAAACGAAAGATCAGTCACCTTTTTTATACGGATAGTATAACCGCCGATAGTATTTATACTTTGCTAAACCACGGAGGTGATTGGAATTTTCAGGCTCGACAGACCTTTGAAGATACTACATTGGCAGCGAACGGAGGCGATCTGGGCTGGGTGAACTGGGATCAATTGGAATACGGCATGGCCATGGCTGCTTTCCAATTGCCGCTCCATCAAATCAGCAGACCAGTGCACAGTACCAGGGGATATCACCTTCTTCGTGTCGATGATTTTGAAATCGATCCGCTGATCAGCGAGGATGATTTTTTAAGTCATTATGCTAAAACACGCAGTCTGGTGGAAAATAAAAAAGGTGAGAAAATCGCCTATGATTATATTACTGCCCTGATGAAAAATGTCAAAATTCGCATTGATCCGCAGCGGTTGCAGCAAGTCGGTGAGCAGTTGCGCCTGATTCTGACCCGCGAACCCAAATCATTCGATCAAATGAATGAACAGCAACTCACACCGCAGGAACTGAAAAAAGTTGAGGATAATACCTGGGATTACCGGAATGAAGTTCTGGCAACTATTGATGGCCAGAATCTGACCATAGCCCGGTTTGCCGGGATGTTAAATTATATCCCGTACCAGGCTATACACCAGAGTCTGAAAACCACCCTTGATTATGCCATCCGCGATTTTGTCCTGACCGAAGAAGCTCGAAAGATGGAACTGGAACAAATAGATCCGCAGGTAAAGATCAAAACTGATCTCTTTACCAGCTACATTTTACAAGCAGAATACAAATCTGATCTGCTCCGTAATGTCACAGTAACCGATCAGGACATCGATGCTTATGCTCAAAAAAATCAGATTACGACTTCCGGAAATACACCAAAGCCAGACCTGCGGGCATCGATCGGACAAATGATTTTGAATCAGAAAAAAATCGCTCTGTTAAACGATACCCTGCAGGACCTCCGGCAAAACCAATCCATCACAAAACATGTACAGGTCATTCATGATTATTATAATAAATTGAGTTCAAACTAGAGGTGTGTAAATCAAATTTTTCAAAACAATGATCGGGATAAAAGAAATAGCGAAATTAGCTAACGTGGCGCCATCAACTGTGTCCAAAGCGCTGAATAACCGCCTGGACATCAGTGAGACGACCCGCCGGGATATTATCCGTATCGCCAGACAGCATCATTACTATCCGTTGAAATCTCACGGAACTCACAAAGGCAAGACAAAAGAAAACATCGGTATTATTTTCAGCCGCGAGGAAAATTCACTCTCGACCAACCCTTTTTATTCCTGTGTGCTGGAGAGTATCGAGCGCGAACTGAATATCAACAATTATAATCTGGTATTGACGACTGTAGGAAATAATTCCCGGTTTTTTCTGCCCAAGATGGTTCATGAAAACAATGTGGATGGGATTATACTGCTGGGAGCTTTCTGCAATAAACTGTTCGCCGGATTAAAAAAAGTAAAACTCCCCATCGTATTCGTGGATCCGCAGAATAGCAATGTCAGCTATTCGAAGATAATCATCGAGAATGATCAGGGTGCCTACCTGGCTACCAAGTACCTGATCGATGCCGGTCACCGGCGCATCGCTTTCATTTCCGGAGATCTGTCCCGTAACAGTTTTAAGCAGCGTTATGATGGTTACCTGAAAGCGTTGCAGAATCACAGAATTAATATGGACGAAAAAATAATATGTTGTGGGGGATTAGAAGACGGGTATGCGCTGGCCAGAAAACTATTACAGAGTGAGAAGGTCACGGCTATTTTCGTAGCCAATGATATAAATGCCATGCATGTTTATCGCGCGGTTTTTGACCTTGGCCTGCGTATTCCGCAGGATATCAGCGTGGTAGGTTTTGATGATATTGCCATGGCCAGATATGCCATCCCGCCGCTGACCACTATCCACGTATACAAGGATGTTATGGGTTCCTTCGCCGTGCGGACGCTTTTAAAGTACATCCAGGATGGCATAGAGGTACCTGTCACGACAATTATTCCGGTCAAACTGATCGAGCGGGAATCGGTAATGAATCTAAAAATGGAGAAAATTGATATACACTAGGTGATTAAGTAGAGTCGGGAATATATAATCTGGTTTTACATCAACCTTTAAAAGCATGAAAGGGGGTGACATTTCAGGACAAACTGAAGACATAGCATAGGTATTCATTAATTGGATGATTTAACACAACAAGAAGGAGATTTGTATGTTCAGACAGATATCGATTTTACTGATCTTAGTATTTTTTATGCTTGGTTCCGCCTATTCTGCCGACAA
>CAYSHN010000093.1:0-10192 GCA_964430815.1 uncultured Calditrichota bacterium
GCCGAGTTATCCATATCAAACCGCGCTGATGGTATCTGGGAATTACCGGCAAGTTTTAAGGTGGGTCGTGACCTGCATAAGATTCTGGAATCCCGCCAGGATTATATTTTGGAAATCAATATAACTCCTAACCGGCCAGATGCCATGAGCATGATCGGGATTGCCAGGGAGGTTGCTGCGCTCACTGCTAAACGCTACCGCTGTCCTAAAATTGTAGTGAAAGAAAAAAAGGAAAAAGCCTCTGACTATGTTGATATTAAGATACGCAGCAAAGGCTGTCCGCGTTATTCGGCCCGGATTATCAGGAATGTGAAAATTGGACCAAGCCCGCAATGGTTGGTCGATAGACTGATGGCAGCGGGGATCAGACCAATTAATAATGTAGTTGATATTACCAATTATGTGCTGATGGAATTAGGCCAGCCTCTGCACGCTTTCGATTTGTCAAAAATCGCTGGTCGTAAAATAATAGTGCGGGATGCAAAACCAAACGAAAAATTTGTAACCCTGGACGAAAAAGAGCGCGAGCTACCTGTCCATACAGTTTTGATCTGTGATGCTGAAAAAGCGGTGGCCATCGGTGGAATTATGGGTGGCCTGAACTCGGAAGTTTCAGAGAGCACGGTTGATGTGTTGCTGGAGAGTGCTTATTTCGATCCGTCATCTATCAGCGTTTCCTCCAGACAACTGGGATTGACTTCAGAAGCGTCGCAAAGATTTGAAAGAGGGCTTGATCCTTCCGGCACCATTCGCGCAGCCGATCGTGCCGCAACCTTAATGGCCAAACTTGCCGGTGGCGAAATCCTGCAGGGTACCATCGACGTTTATCCACAAAAGATAAAACCGAAAAAAGTACCCCTGCGCTGCTCACGGGTGAATTTGGTACTGGGTACAAATCTAAATAAGACTTCGATCAATAGAATTCTTAGTAAACTGGAGATCAAAGTAAAAGGGCTGACTGCTACGATACCTACCTTCCGACCTGATCTGGAGCGGGAGATTGATTTGATCGAAGAGGTTGCTCGTATCTATGATTTTGATAATATTCCAACCAGCAGCCAATCCCCGGTAGTTTATGACCTGCTGCCTAATCTGGAGGATCAATTCCTTTCGTATTTAAAGGGTCAGGTGAGCGAACTTGGTTTAAGTGAAGTGATGACCAACAGTATGATAGCCAGACGGGATCTGCAGGTGATCAGGGATCAAATTATGGTTACGGTGCGTAATCCGGTCAGTGACGACATGAATATCATGCGTCCTTCCATGTTGCCCGGTTTGTTAAAAACAGTTTTATATAATTTAAACCGTAATGTGGCTGATATACGCATCTATGAGCTCGGCAGGGTATTTTTAAATTCTGATCCAGCCGATATAAATGCACAACCATATTTCCTGAGTGGAGTGATGCTAGGAGCGGGGATATTGCCACGCTGGGATCGACAGAGCTTACCTGTTGATTTTTATGATATTAAAGGACTTGTGGAGTCTTTTCTGTCAAAAATATCTCTTGACAATGTTGATTTAATTTTATATGATAATCATGTCTATTTTGACTCGGAACAGAGTATTGCCATTAGCCGGAATGATGAGATTATTGGGTATTTTGGACGGATCAGATCTGAGGTGGCCAGGCAAGTCGGGATCGAAAGTACCGTATTTGGATTCGAGTTTGATGTTCAGAAATTATATAAGCATATTGACCTGGATCGCCGATACCAACCGTTCTCAAAATTTCCCTATACTGAAAAAGACCTGGCTATAGTGGTGGATAAAAATGTTTCCGCTGCTGATATCCGTAAAGTTATTTCCGAAGCAGGTGGAAGCTTGTTGACCTTCGTCGAAGTTTTTGATGTTTATGCCGGGCAGAGTATTGAAAAGACCAAAAAAAGTCTGGCTTTTCGATTACGTTTTCAGTCCATGGAAAGGACCTTAACCGATTCCGAGATTAATATTCTTTTTAATAAAATTATCAAAGCGGTAATGGAAAAATTGAACGCCAGGTTGCGTGAATAAAAGGCATCATGCAATTAGCCCAATTCGATAAACTTCAGCAAGTGGTCAAGGATAGTGCGGATGTCTTAATACGTTTAAAATTTGAAAATCGCAACCTTAAAAAAGAAAATGAACAGTTAAAACAAAAAATTAATAATCCAGAATATCACGTTTCTCCGGAAATATCCGAGAAAATAAAAAAATTAGAAAGGGAGAAAGATGAACTCCGGGATCGCGAAGTATTATTTCGCACCCGGTTGTTAAATCTATTAACCAGAATCAAATCCCTTTCACCAGGTGTTGATTCTTAAAAGAAGTAAGAATGTCAGCCAGTCAAATGAAGGTAAACATATTTGGCGTTGAATATACATTAAAGGCAGATGAAGATGAGGCCTATGTGCAGGAAATTGCTAAATATGTTGATAAAAAAATGCGTGAGATTAACAGGTCACAAGCTATCAATTCAAATTTAAAGATTGCTATTTTAGCAGCTCTGAATATAGCCGATGAACTATTTCAGGGTGATAAATATCGGGATCGTATGGTGCAGCAGATCAATGAGGAATCCCGAAAATTAAACCGTTCTTTGCAGGAAGCTTTGGACCTTTAACACACTTCTTTAAGCACTGCCCTGTATCAGGACAGTGGTGTTTATTATAGAACCAACACCTTAAACTAGGGAACCCGACTCTGGGCGGCAAATGTAGGCCCGTCGAGTGGAAACGTGACCCGTTCAGGAGGGTACCCATTATACTGGTAAACGGTTCATTCAAATAACCCACTGCGATACAGGGCTTTTTTATTTCCCTACTCCGTCGAAGACCTGGTCGCATGATAAGGAGAAAGTTTGTGACTACTGTTGTACTGATTATAATTGCTGCTTTGATCCTTCTGGTTATCGGCTGGATTGCCAATTCCGTTTTTGGTAAAAGATCACTCTCGCAGGCTAAACAGAAAGTAAAAGTATTACTGGAAAATGCCAGGACCGAGAGTGATACTTTAAAGAAAGAAAAAGTATTAGAAGCAAATGAAGAATTCTATAATCTTAAGCAACAATTAGAAGAAGAATTCAGGAACAAGAAGCAAAATTTACAGCAATATGAGCAGAAATTAATTGAACGCGATACCACCATTGACCGCAAAGCAGATTTCATTGCAAAAAAGGAGCGGGAATTAAGTGATCAGGAAAAGGAGATTAAATCTGTTGAACAGCAGAATCTGGTCAAGCAGGATAAATTGAATCGGGTACTGCATGAACAAAACCTGATGCTGGAAAAAATCGCCGGACTAACTGCCGAAGAGGCCAAAAATATTTTAATGAATAATTTAATCGGTGAAGCCAAACAAAATTCTGCTAAAATGATACATACCCTGATCGAAGAGGCTAAAAAAGATGCCAAACGCCAGGCTCAGGATATTGTGCTGACTGCCATTCAGCAGGGCGGTATGAATATTACCATCGAATCGACGGTAGCGACTGTTAAATTGCCATCAGACGATATGAAAGGACGGATTATCGGGCGTGAAGGCCGCAATATTCGTGCTTTTGAACTCGTCACCGGAGTCGATGTGATCGTCGATGACACACCGGGATCAATTATCCTCAGCGGATTTGATCCTTTGCGGCGGGAAATTGCCCGGATTATGATGGAACGGTTGGTCACTGATGGACGAATTCATCCCGGTCGAATTGAGGATATATTTGAAAAAGTCAAAAACGAAATGGATGAGTATCTCAAAGATATGGGGGAACAGGCTTTATTGGAGTGTGGGATACATGGTGTTTCACCGGAATTAGCACAATTAATTGGCAGGCTCAGATTTAAAGTCAGTTCCGGGCAAAATGTCCTGCAACATTCCAAAGAAGTAGCGATCATGGCTGGGATTATGGCAGCCGAATTAGGATTGGATATAAATCTGGCCAAACGTGCTGGTATCCTGCACGATATTGGCCGCTCGTCAGAGCACGCTGCCGATGAAAGCCATGCCCTGATCGGCTCGGAGATCGCTAAAAAATTCAACGAACATCCGATCGTGCAAAATGCCATTGCTGCTCATCATGGTGAAGTCGAACCGATCTCGCCAATCGCTGTGCTGGTCAGTACAGCAAACCAGATCAGCGGCGCCCGTCCCGGAGCAAGACGGGAAGCGATTGAAAACTTTATTAAGCGCCTGCTGGATATGGAAAAGATCGCTTTATCATTTGATGGCGTACAGACTGCTTATGCCATTCAGGCCGGAAAAGAAGTACGTGTGATCGTGTCCCCGGAAAAAATTGATGATATTACTCTGAACCAGTTGGCCAGAGATATTGCTAAGAAAATTGAAGAACAAATCGAATACCCCAGTCAGGTCAAAGTCGTGGTAATCAGGGAATTTCGAGGGATTGATTTCGCTTGAGCATATGATCCGAGTATTATTCATTGGAGATATTGTCGGGCAGGATGGGTTGGAACTTACCCTGGATTTGCTGCCACGCATGCGCCAGGATTTAAAACTTGATTTTATTATGGCGAACGGGGAGAATCTCGATAAAGGTAAAGGTGTATCGGAAATATCTGCCCGCAAACTGTTGGACACCGGTGTGCAGGTAATTACCACCGGCAATCATGTCTGGGATGGCAAAGATTCCGAACGCCTGTTGAATAAATGGAATTACATTCTCCGTCCGCATAATTATCCGAATTCAACTCCGGGAACAGGTATTTTCCAAATGTCCATAAAAGGCAACATAAAAATTATCGCCATCAATCTGCAGGGGTTGAGTTTCCTGCAGCCGATCCGCTGCCCGTTTAATACCATTGATGAAATTCTGGCCGGACAGGCAAATGAGCCGGCAATATTTATCGTAGATTTCCATGCAGAGTCGACTGCCGAAAAACAGGCGCTGGCCTGGCATGTGGATGGAAAAGTTGCAGCTGTGATTGGTACCCATACCCATGTCCAAACTGCCGATGAACGGATTCTGCCAAAGGGCACAGGTTATATCACCGATGCCGGCATGACCGGTCCCTATGATAGTGTCATTGGAATGGACCGGGAGGTGGCGATCAAGAGATTTATCGAACACCGGCCTTATTATTATAAACTTGCCGAAGGAAATACCAGGTTCAATGGAGTGCTAATAGAAATAAATGAGCGGGAATTAAAAACCGTTAAGATAAAACGATTAAATTATTCGAAAGCGGAGTATCGTGGAATCTAAATTAATTAAAGGTACGGAAATTGCCAAACGTGTCCGTGAAGAAATAAAACAGCAGGTCGCGAATTTACGCGGGCAAGGTCTGATACCAGGTTTGGCTGTTGTACTGGTTGGAGATAATCCTGGTTCAAAAATTTATGTGAATAATAAAAGTAAAGCCTGTCAGGAGGTAGGTATATTCACCGAAACCTTACGCATCCAGGCTGACATTGCTCAAACCGCTTTATTGGATCTCATTCACAACTTAAATCAGGATCTGCGTTTTCATGGCATTCTGGTACAACTGCCGTTACCTGAACAGATCAATGAACAGACCATTCTGGAAGCGGTGACCCCCGACAAGGATGTCGATTGTCTCCACCCGGTTAATGTGGGCAAACTGGTGATCGGCCGGCCGTATGTGCTACCCTGCACTCCGGCCGGAATCCTGGAATTACTACAATCTTATGCTATATCCACTCAGGGCAAACATGTAGTGGTGATCGGACGCAGTAATATTGTCGGTAAACCAATGGTTAATTTATTGCTGCAGAAAGCAACCTGGGCTAATGCTACGGTTACCGTCGTGCACAGCCGTACTCAAAACATTGCCGGTTTTACACGCCAAGCTGATATTTTAATCGCAGCCATGGGGCAACCACGTTTTGTCACCAGTGATATGGTCAGGGAAGGGGTCGTAGTAATCGATGTGGGTACTAATCGTGTTCCGGCAGATAATGAAAAAGGTTATATACTATGTGGTGATGTAGATTTCGAAAATGTACTTCCCCTAGTATCAATGATTTCTCCTGTGCCCGGGGGAGTGGGCCCTATGACCATCGCCATGCTTTTACGAAACACCATAACCGCAGCCAAATTCCAAGGTCAGATTTCCTGAAAATTTATGTTCAAACTCGGGGTGGCAACCAGTATTGCCAAAAAACAACATTATTCCTGGGAGTATACAGTTGACTTTTGTGCCCGGTACAACCTCAACCTGATTCAATTCTACTGGCAAAATCCAATTCCACTGATTAAAAAACTAGAATCCTTAGATATCCCGTTACGATTTTTACATTTGCCTGTTGAAGTGGACTCCGCCATGAATTTCCCGGAATTTTCGTCGAAGATCTGCAGTGATTTTTCTAAATTTTATAAATCAAATAACTTGATTGTGCATCAACAAACTGACCAGAGTAACGGAGTTGACGATAAACTGATTAGCCGGCTTAATGCGCTGCATTTCAGGGTGGGTCTGGAAAATGATTATAGTAAATCCTTGACCGGATTTAAATCCAAATTAAAAATCTGTCAGAGTAAACATTTTCCAATATTTGTGGTTTTTGATATTCACAAATTTTTTAACCGTTTCTATCTCAGACATTCAGTGGAGCAAATACTACAAGCTAGCCTAGAACTTTTTCTGTATTGCCGGAAATTGAATTTGACGCTGATTTTACATATAATTGATTCAAAATCTTTCGATTCCGACCGGGATTCATGGTGCCCGTTGTTTGAAGGTATATTACCATACAGGCATATCTTTGACCTGATAAAAAAGTACCAGATTTCCTGCGAAGGTATTATCCTGGAATATGAAGATGAAGTCATGGCGGAAGAAAGTATTAGACGATTGCGCGAAATTATAATTTGATACCGGCTTGACCGGTCAAATGAAACATTTATCGGGTCCAAGTGTAAAATAAAAGAAAGAGTCTTTAATATCTATGAGTCTTGATAATCCTGCATTTATTTACCTGTTATTAATCATCTTACTTTCTCTGGCAATGATTCAGATTTTTTCTTTTACCAGATTAATTCAAACCATACGACAAATGACCAAAATGTTACAAGAAATACGATTGATCTTTAAAAAATCGGGGATTTATTACGATCAGCATGCACAGCGGCTCATTGCCCATAAATCCTGCCAATTTTGCCGGCACAGAATTTCCTATATAAAAACCAATGATGAGGAGGAGAATGAAGGATTCTATTACCGCTGCCGGCAACGAAATGTAGAAATTATGCTTCATGATTCCTGCGAATACTTCGACCGGGATTTTGGATCAATATAACAGCTATTATTATTCAAATGGAAAGTACTTTATACCGGCAATACCTTCGGCCAGATATCCTGAGTAAAATCAATAATTTAGAATTGCGCGCTAAATTAGTAGTGGAAGGTTTCATTACCGGTCTGCATCGCAGCCCATTTCATGGTTTCAGTGTGGAGTTTTCGCAGCACCGCCCCTATAATACGGGAGACAGTTTACGCTTTATTGATTGGAAAGTCTTTGGCCGTACCGATCGTTTTTATATTAAACAATACGAAGAAGAAACCAACCTTAAATCTTATATCTTGCTGGATTGCAGTAAGTCGATGACTTATTCGAACGCCGGCATTACCAAATTGCAGTATGGCAAGCAGTTGGCCGCCGCTTTGATCTATCTGATGCTGTTGCAACGGGATGCCGTGGGGCTTATCGTTTTCGATTCACAGATTAAAAAATTAATACCAGCCAGGTCGACGTCTCCATATCTGCAGGTATTGTTGAGTGAATTAGACAATGCTGAACCAGGTAGCGATACTGATATTGGTACGATACTGCATATCATGGCGGAGCGAATAAAAAGAAAAGGTTTAATGATCCTGATTTCCGACCTTTTTGATCATCCGGAAAAAATCATTTCCGGATTACGTCATTTCCGACATAATAAGCATGAGGTACTGGTATTTCAATTATTGGATCCGCATGAACGTCATTTAGATTTTAAAGGGGATATCCAGTTTGAAGATCTGGAAACGGGCGAAAAAATTACAACCCAACCGTTGTATATAAAACATGACTACCAAAGAAAGATCGAAGAGTTTATCAATCATCTGAAATCCCAGTGTCGTAATAATCAGATTGATTACCAGTTGATTGAGACCAATTACACACTGGATCTGGCCCTCATGGAATATTTGATCAAACGTAAAAAACTAATCTGATTTCCAAAGAAATAAAATCGGCGCTGAGTCAGAAAGTGTCTCAGCGCCGGATAGTATATCTCCGCTACACCTGAATGATAATCAACGCTTAGAGTGCTTTAAGTAATTCAAGCAGGTAATTCCAGGTTTTTTCCACTGCTGGAATATGTACCCGCTCATCAGGGGAGTGGGCACCCATAATGGTAGGACCAAAAGAGAGCATATCCATACCAGTGTATTTTTCGCCGATGATACCGCACTCCAGGCCAGCATGAATTGCCTTGACCTCCGGTTTTTTACTGTAGATCCGTTCATAAGTTTGCACTGCTGATTTCAATAATTGTGAATTAGGATTAGGCTGCCAGGCTGGATATCCACCACCCTGTTCCACATCAAAGGTTGCCAATTCACCCAGTGCTTTGACCTTGTCGGCAATATCCAATATAGCTGAGGCGACAGAACTGCGTTGACTGGTTGTTAACTCAATTTGCTTTTCTTTGGTTTGTGCAATGGCCATATTCATGGAAGTTTCAACCAATCCTGCAATAGCCTGACTCATGGCAATAACTCCATGGGGCATGGCATAAAGCAAGTTAATCAGATTGCGTTGTAATTCCGGATTGAAAACTCCTTTGATCTTTTCGGCGGGTTCTAATTTTACATATACACCGGCATCGATAAATTGCAGCTCGTTTTTAAAAACAGTAGACATTTCTTTAACGAAATTCTGCAACGTCCGGACTTTATTGGCCGGGACACACAGCAGGCCTTCGGCGTCACGGGGAATAGCATTGTGTTTATTGCCACCATTTATGGCTCCCAGGGCAAAATCCAGTTTATCGCTCAACTCATACAAAAACCGGCTGAGCAGTTTAATTGAATTGCCCAAACCCTGATGAATATTCAGACCGGAATGTCCACCGCTCAATCCACCCACGATTACTTTATATGATTTCCAACCGTTCTTTGGTTTTTTCCAGTTAATTTTTTTGCGTAAAATAGTATGTTTGCCACCCGCACAACCGATGTAGAAGGCACCTTCTTCTTCTGAATCAAGATTTAACAGAATGCGGCTTTTTACAAAATCTGATTTCAAACCATTCGCGCCGGTCAAACCGGTTTCTTCATCAACGGTGAACAGGAATTCCATAGCCGGGTGTTGTAAAGATTTATCTTCCATAACTGCGAGGGCATAAGCCACACCAATACCATTATCTGCACCAAGGGTAGTGCCGGTGGCTTTAATCCATTCACCATCCCGTTGCATGGTTATGGGATCTTTTGAAAAATCATGGGTACTGTCTTTGTTTTTTTCACCTACCATATCGGTGTGTCCCTGCAGTATTATGGACGAACGTTGCTCCATTCCCGGACTGGCAGGTTTTGACACAATGATATTGCCGCTTTTATCTTTTTTACAGGGCAGGTTGTTTTTAGCGGCAACTGAAATAATATATTTACCAACCGCTTCCTCATTGCCGGAGCAGCGAGGAATCTGGCTGAGTTGATAAAAATGTTCCCAAACCAGAGCGGGTTTAAGATCGGCAATTACTGCTTTCAAAATAAACTCCTTTCTATACTAATATTTTTAAGACATTGCTTGGGGTGGGGCAGGTTGATCCGGAGTACCGGCATTGTTCAGCGGTATACGCACCAGGATCCAACCGATTATAAAAAATACCAGTAACGCAGGTGTAAACTGCAACAGCGACTCCGTTTGTTTGAATGCTGCCGGCACTTGCCAATCCATCACTGCAAAAAAGGCAAATAGTAATCCAATTAAGGCCTCACCGGCAATAAGTCCGGCTGCTAACAAAATGCCGGTGTTTTCAACCCTGATTTTTTGGGCAGTATTGTATTTTCGCCGCTCCGTAAAAAAATCTACAATACCACGAATGACACCACCAATAAAAATGGCGAAAGAGGTTTCCAGGGGCAGATACATACCCACACATACCAGCATTGGACTTTTTACCCGTAACAGAATAAAACCCACCGCCATCAACACACCAACGATGATCAATGGCCAGGCCATATCACCGCCT
>CAYSHN010000094.1:0-10122 GCA_964430815.1 uncultured Calditrichota bacterium
ATACTTTCCAGTTCTGCCAAAAAATTAATATTTTGGTTTTTTTCTTTAAAACATGTGTCAGTACCTTTATGACACACCGGACCTGAGGGAATAGCCTTTATGAGTAGGGTATCACCGTCACAATCAGTTAAAATTTTATTACAGGTCAGGTAATTTCCAGAGATCTCGCCTTTGGTCCATAAGCGCTTCTTGCTGCGTGAATAAAAGGTTACTCGGCCTTCTTCCCTGGTTTTTTTTAATGCTGCCTTATCCATATAAGCCAGCATTAAGATCTTTCCGGTATTATCATCCTGGATTATTGCCGGAATCAAACCATCGCCTTTATTAAAATCTAATTTCATAAACGTACCGCCACCTGGTTATTTTTTAAATATTTTTTGAGTTCAGGAATCAATATTTCACCGAAATGGAAAACACTAGCCGCCAGGGCTGCATCTGCTTTGCCGGTTGTCAATACCTCGAGGAAATGTTGGATCGTGCCGGCACCACCTGAGGCTATGACTGGTACTGCTACCTGTTCAGAGATTGTACGGGTTATATCCAAGGCATATCCGTTTTTTGTACCATCATGATTCATGGAGGTCAACAATATTTCGCCGGCTCCACGTCGCACCACTTCACCGACCCAGTCCACCGTAATCCTTTCAGTCGGTGTCCGCCCGCCATTGATATACACCAGCCATTTATCCGCCATGTATTTTGTATCGATAGCCACGACAATACATTGACTGCCAAATTTGCCAGCCAGACGGTCGATTAAATCCGGTTTTTTTACCGCCGCCGTATTAATCGTAATTTTGTCTGCACCTGCTTCCAGCAACCGGTTGACATCATTTTCAGTATTAATCCCTCCTCCGACGGTAAAAGGTATGTTCAGATTCCTGGCAATTCGTTTCACCAGATCCTGAAAAATACGACGCTGTTCAACCGTTGCAGTGATATCTAGAAATACCAGTTCATCAGCGCCTTGTTCAGCATATACCTGTCCCAGTTCAACCGGATCACCTGCCTGCCGCAGGTTAACAAAATTAATCCCTTTGACGGTTTGACCGTCTTTCACATCCAGACAGGGGATGATCCTCTTGGTTAACATAAAAATTCTTTCAACTCTTTAAGATCCAAATATCCTTCATAAAACGCCTTACCAATTATTACTCCATTGACACCTAGGCCATTTAAAGTCCTGATATCCTGGATCGTGGTCACCCCGCCACTGGCGATCAAAGAAAGATTCGGGAATGTCCCTTTTACCAGGCGATACATTTCAAATGCAGGCCCCTGCAGTAAACCGTCTTTTTCAATATCTGTACAGATAACAGTTTTGATTCCCGCTTGCTGGAATTCTGCCAAAAAATCCAGCAAGTCCACCCTCGTATTTTCTGACCAGGCACTGATCTGCACAGAATTTTTATAGAAATCTGCAGCCAGGAGTATTCTAGCGCTGCCATATTTTCCAAGCCATTGAGAAAATAGTAATTTACTGGTAACAGCGATACTACCCACAGTGGCTTGCGTTGCACCGCACTGGAACACCAAATCCAGATCGGCCTGTGTGCGTATCCCCCCGCCAAAATCAATTAACAGTTTTGTACGTGCAGCAATTTTTTCCAGCACGCCATGGTTGACCACTTTTCCTTGCCTGGCACCATCCAGGTCGACCAGATGCAGACGTTTACACCCGTGTTGCTCAAATTCCCTGGCCATCTCCAGTGGATCGACGGCATATTGTTGCACTGCATCAAAACGTCCCTGTTGCAGGCGAACACACATACCGCCAATCAGATCAATAGCTGGAATTATTGTGATCATAATTCCAAAAAATTTTTAAGAATTAATTCGCCGACTTTTCCGCTTTTTTCCGGATGAAATTGTGTTGCAAAAAAATTATCCCGCTGTAACGCTGCACTGAACGGAACGATATAGTCGGTGATCGCCGCGGCACCGGGATCTGCCTGTGCATAATAACTGTGGACAAAATAAACATAACTGTCTTCCCGTACACTGTTAAAAAGCGAACCCTGCAAACCGCTAATAGTATTCCACCCCATATGCGGTACCTTATAACCTGTCGGAAATTTCTTGATAGTCAACGGAAAAATCCCCAGACCGGTAGTCTGATTTTCCTCGCTATAACGGCACATAAACTGCAGGCCCAGACAGATCCCCAGTACCGGTTGCTTCAATTGAACGATAATCCGGTCAAGACTCCGGACAGTCAGATAACTCATGGCCGAACTCGCTTCACCGACACCCGGAAAAATTATTTTATCAGCCTGCTGTAACATAAGCGGATCATCACTGATCAGTGGAATTACGCCCAGTCTTTCCAGAGCCAGTTGTACGGAATAGATATTTCCGGCATTGTACTTTACAATCACAACTTTCACAGCAATCCTTTGGTACTGGGTAATAGTTTCCCCTGCAAATCCCTGTGCACAGCCATGCGCAAGGCCCGGGCCATTGCTTTGAAGATGGCCTCAATTTTATGATGTTCGTTCTCCCCTTCAGCCCGGATGTACAAATTAAAGTCCGCCTGATCGCTGAACGATTTAAAAAAGTGATAAAACATTTCGGTCGGTACATCACCGATCTTTTCCCGCTTGAATTTGACTTTCCAGACCAGGGCAGACCTGCCTCCCAGATCCACGGCAACCTGGGCCAGCGCTTCATCCATAGGCAGGACAAAACCATAGCGTTGCATACCCTGCTTGTCTCGTAAGGCTTGCTTTAGAGCCATACCTAAAACAATAGCTGTATCTTCGACCGTATGATGTTCATCTACCCGTAAATCCCCTTTAATGTTCATATCCAGATCGAATCCGGAATGACGGCTGAATAACTCCAACATATGTTTTAAAAATCCCAACCGGCAACGGATGCGGTATTTACCGCTGCCGTCCATATTTAAACGGACCGTTATGTCGGTTTCACCACTTTTTCTGTTAACTACAGCCTGACGCGGTTTTCCGGCCAGAAACTCATATACATTATACCAATCGGTCGTAGTCAGCGCCGCATCTTTATTGTTCTTTTTATTTATGAGTATGGCCTGACAACCCAGATTTTTAGCCAGTTGGATATCGGTCAGCCGGTCACCGATTACATAGGAATTGGACAAATCATATTTACCTTTCATATATTTTTTTAACATACCCGTCCCTGGTTTGCGGGTTGGAGCCCGATCGTCTGGAAAGGTACGATCGATCAGAACATCAGAAAAATGAATATTCTCATCGGCCAACACCTGCAGCATGAAATTATGCACCGGCCAGAATTTTTTTTCCGGCAGAAAGCGGGTACCCAGGCCATCCTGGTTACTGACCAAAACCAGTTCATAATCTGTTTCTGCAGTAATTTTATGCAAGGCGGAGATAACCCCCGGCAAAAACCGCATCTTGGCAAAGGAGTCTACCTGTTCATCCGGCGGTTCTATCAGAATGGTACCATCACGATCAATAAACAAAACTTTTTTCATCGGAGATCTCCTTGAGTGCTGCTATTAATATTTTATTTTCGGTTGCCGTGCCCACCGTAATGCGCAGACAGTTTTGACAGCCCGGTATGCGGGAGCGATCCCGGATTATAATATTTCTTTCCAGCAGGGCTTTATAAACCAGACCGGCATCTTTAACTCTGATCAGGATGAAATTGGCATCAGAGGGATAAACCTGTTCTACCACCGCTATCCCGGTTAACTTTTGTTCCAGGTAGCGACGCTGGGCCAGAATCCGATCTACGAGTTTTTCTTTACGCTGCATCTTAGTAAATGCCTTCAAGACCATTTGCTGTGTCAAGCCGCTGACATTGTAGGGGTACTTAATATTATTCATGACTTCGATTATTTGTGGATCGGCATAGGCCATACCCAGACGGATATTAGCTAAACCCCAGGCCTTGGAAAACGTCTGCATAATCACCAGATTGGGATATTTTTTCAGCCAGGACAGAAATGTTTTTTGCGGACAGAAATCAATATATGCTTCATCTATGACCACCATTGCCTGAACTGTTTTCAGAATCTGCTCCACATCGCCGGGCTGCATCACATTCGCTGTGGGATTGTTGGGCGAACAGATAAAAAGTAATTTATGTCGAGGATCCAATACCTGTATTATTTGCGCGGTATCCAACCGGAAATCGGGTGTAAGGGGTACCTCGCTAACAGCGATATCATTGACCTCAGCAAAAAAAGCATAGACACCGTAAGTCGGCGGAAAGATCATCAGGGCGTCCTGTTTGGGTTCACCAAAAAGACGGACCAGCACATCTACAGCCTCGTCACTACCATTGCCGATAAAAATTTGCTCTTCGCGCAGACCTTTGATCCTGGCCAGTTTTGCTTTAATATCCCTTTGCAGTGGATCAGGATAACGATTTAATTTTTTATCGGTTACCGATCCGAGTGAATTCTCATTAGCATCCAGAAAAATACCGCTGGTTCCACTAAATTCCAGCCGGGCCGAGGAATAGGGTTGTACCTTTCTGATGTTCGGTCTGATCAGGTCGGTTATCTTCATCATCAGATTTTACCCCGTTTATTCAGACGTACCTGGACGGAATAACTGTGCCCGTACAGATTTTCAGATTCAGCCAGGGTTTGGATGTATGGTCCTAACCGTAGTAACCCCTGGCGGCTGAGTTGCTGAAAAGTAATCATTTTCATGAAACTTTCCACACTTATTCCACTTTCATTGCGGGCATAACCACCTGTGGGCAGTGTATGATTGGTGCCCGATGCATAGTCACCAGCTGCTTCAGGTGAGTTAGAGCCTATAAAAACACTACCCGCATTCTTAATGGCCGGCAGTACACGGGTCGGTTTTTTGAGATTTAGAATCAGATGTTCCGGGGCATATAAATTGATATAGCGCAGAGCCTTATTGAGATCCTTTATGTATATCAGTTTACTATGCTGTAAAGATTGGCGGGCCAACTTTTTTCTGGGTAAGTATTGTAATTGCCGCAGCACTGATTTTTGCACCTTGCTCAACAAGGACTCATGTATTGTTACCAGAACAACCTGGCTGTCAACACCATGTTCAGCCTGGGAAAGCAGATCTGCAGCGACAAATTCAGGATCAGCTGTTTCGTCCGCAAAAACCAGCACCTCCGAAGGTCCGGCCGGCATATCAATCCCCACCCCTTCCAATTGTACCAATTGTTTAGCTAAAGTTACATATTGATTTCCGGGTCCGAATATTTTATAGACAACAGGAATGCTTGCAGTACCATAAGCCATGGCTGCCACCGCCTGGGCACCCCCCAGTCTGTATATATTATTCAAACCCAGATAATGGCAGGCATAAAGAATAAGCGGATTTACTTTCCCCTGCTGGTCAGGTGGGGAGCAGATGACTATTTCCCCGCATCCGGCCAGCAGTGCCGGGATTCCCAGCATCAAGACCGTAGAAAACAAGGGAGCCCGCCCGCCGGGAATATATAATCCCACCTTTTCAATGGGTAGTTGTTTACGCCAGCAAATTACCCCCTGGAC
Source organism: uncultured Calditrichota bacterium (assembly GCA_964430815.1). Classification (GTDB taxonomy): domain Bacteria; phylum Calditrichota; class Calditrichia; order JAJRVZ01; family JAJRVZ01; genus CAVZSQ01. The sequence continues at coordinate 5,495 of CAYSHN010000094.1, forward strand.
GGTTTCAATTTTACGAGGTTGAGATAACGGCCCTGAATGAAATTTTCTGATATTTGCAGCAGCAATCGTAATGGCTTTTTTCAGATCAGATGTTACAAACTTAGTAGCAGCAACAATTTCTTCCCTACTTACCCTGAAATCATCAATCAGGATATGATCAAAGCGGAGTGTTAATTTTCGCAAGGCCGGGTCGCCCTGCTCTTTGACCATTTCAAGTATTTTACTCACCCGACCAAGAAGTCTGCTGCGGTCTAGTGCTGGACGCTTAATCAGCAGCGGCCATTTTGTTTCTGAAGGGTTACGAATAATCTGCATTTTTTTTACTTTCCCGATTTACACAATCATCTTTTCGATAGGTATCACCAGAATGCCCTCGGCACCAGCCTTTTTCAGATTTTCAATATTTTCCCAGAAATCATCTTCATGGATCACCGAGTGCAACGAACTCCAGCCACTGAGGGCCAGGGGCATCACGGTAGGGCTTTTCATTCCCGGCAACATTTGCGAGATAGTTTTTAATTTTTCATTAGGAGCATTCAACAAAATATATTTATATTTTTTCGCTTTATTGACCGCCCGGATACGAAAAAGTAATTTATCCAGGATCATTTTTTTACCGGGATTTAACTCGGGATGTTGTATTAAGACTGCTTCCGAGTGCAGAACGACTTCCACCTCCTTCAATCCATTACTCAACAGGGTACTACCGGTATTCACGATATCCATAATGGCATCGGCCAATCCGATTCCGGGGGCAATCTCCACTGAACCATTAATTTCATGGATGGTTACGTCAACTTTCCTGTCCAGCAGAAACCTGCGCAGGATATTAGGATAGGAAGTGGCAATTTTCAAACCCTGCAGATCGGCGAAGGAATGGTATTCCATCGGTCTGGGCACGGCAATGGCCAGGCGACAGCGGGCAAAGCCAAGTTTTTCAGAAATAATTAAACCCCGCCCTTTCTCATGAAATATATTTTCCCCTACGATTCCAGCATCAGCGATCTGATCAGCGATACATTCCGGAATATCATCATCCCGCAGATATAAGATTTGTACCGGAAAATTTATAGCCACTGCTTTTAATTTGGCCTTGCCACCGTTATCGAATTCAATACCGGTTTCCTCCAGCAATTTGATTGTTTTTTCACTTAGTCTGCCTGTCTTTTGGATAGCCAGTGTTAACATATCTTTATACCCTCTCTGCTTGAAATAAAAAACCCGATTCCTCAGAACCGGGTTTACTCATCTATGATTCAAGTTTTTGTTTACGGTAAATAAACTAGAACATACCCGGCTCCTGTTGAGTATGGAACTTGTGATGATGATGAACATGATATAAAATGTACATTTTCATATAATAAATATGCAATTTTCTTAATATTAATAAATGATTCGATCAGGATCAAGAACTTTTATTTGATATCCCCAAAAATGAACTACAGGCTATTCATGGTTTCATCTTGATAACCTTTTTAACCAGCCTTCAACATACCTACCGGTTTGGCTTTAAACAGGACAGAGGTAACCAATTCAGTTAGAAACCCATAGATCAGGCCCATGACCAGGGTGCTGATCATGATTACTATATTATCCAGCATTGGTAAAGCCATCGGAATACTGGTAATAAAACCGAGCACCAGTCCATGTTGCCACCAGACCAGGCGCAGGGCACTGATACCAATGGTAAATCCCAGAAATGTCCTGCCGATGATAATCATCCAGCGTTCGAGGAGTGTGATTTCACCATTTGAACTAGCCAGTAGCATACAAATAATACCAAAAATAAAGCCGCAAAGTGTGGCGATAAGAACACGTTTCAAAGTCAACATGTTATACCCTCCTTTATCAATGGCTAAAAGTTACATATAATTCAAATTCATTTTTTTGTCAGCAGGCGATGGGTGGGCAGGACAATTCCAAACAGAATGCCAAGTCGCAGCGAAAGGCTCCAGTCTATAATTCCAATGCCATGAAGCAGGATCGTATACAAAAAACTTATGATCAAACTCAGCACATAGACCAGAATGAAAATAATGATGAATTCCCGCAAAAACTCTTTTACACTCACAACGATACCTCCACCTCTAAAGTTTGACAGTGGCTCTGGAAAATGTAGATGGTATGATACGGTCGAGATTAGAATATAAGGAACTATAAAATTATCATACAATAATTATTTATTATTCTTCTGGTATTTTTATTTCCTTTTTCTCTTTTTACTGCCAACCACACGCGCAGCTTTTTTAAAGGACACTTGACGTGCCTGAAACCGGGCGCGATGAATCAACCGGCTGAATCTGCTAAAATCTGGAGGAGTTAAGGTTTTTAAAACCAGGATATCTTTATCCCCTACCACCACAAATTCCATGCCTGTTTTAAGCCCCATTTGATTTCGGATAGTTTCCGGAATGACAATTTGTCCTTTGGAGGACAACTTGGTAGTGGATAAATTAGTCATTTTTCTCCTCGTCTTCGATCTTTTGCCCTTAGATAAAAAACACTAGGGCAGGAAGGACCAACAGGTTATTTTAATCCTTTTTTAGAGGTATTATTCCCGCCATTTCTCCGATCACATTCACCAGTTCCTGATTCGCCGGTACAATAATTTTTGTATTTTTTTCCAGTGAGTTCTGCATGGTTTCCAACCGTTTCAATAACTGGGCATTGCCGACAAAGTATTTATTAGCTGCTTCGTTCACTAATCTGATCGCTTCCGACTGGCCTTCAGCATCCAGAATACGGGCCTGTTTTACACCTTCTGCCTTCTTAATCGCCGCTCTTTTCTCACCGTCGGCTACCGTTTCTACCGCGGTGGCATAATCGACTGCGGCAATCTTTTCATTCTCTGCTTTGACAATTTTATTCATGGTATCCTGCACATCCTTGGGTGGATCGATCTGTTTCAATTCCGCCCGTACAATGTCAATCCCCCAGGCGGTGGTTTCCTTGATCAAAACTTTATGCAATTCATCATTAATTTTTCCTCTTTCACTATTGGCAGATTTCAAAGTGAGAGTGCCGATAATATTCCTCAGAGTGGTGCGGGCCAGGGCAACGATCTGAGCAGTCACATTATTGACATTGTATTGACAATTTTTAACGTTTTCTTCATCCGGCAGCACCCGGAAATAAATCTGGGCATCAACCATGGCATTCAGATTATCATTAGTGATAATCTCCTGAGGTGAGGCATCGACCATTTGTTCGGTTATATTGACCCGGTACAGGTGGTCGATTATCGGAATGATCCAGTGAAAACCCGGATTGGCGTAGTGATGATACTTACCTAGCCGTTCCACCAGTCCCCGGTTGGTCGGGCGTACTATGCGGATACCGATCAGAAAAATGAATATTACAACAAAACCAAGGGCAACCATCCAGTTAAATTGGAACTCCTCCATTTATACCTCCTTATGGATTAATGTTAAATTACAGTAACGTCGAAGTAAGAAATCATATTTTTTGAAAAGCACTGTTAATATACAATATGAATTAATGACTATAAATTTATTTATTCAGAAAAAATTCACATTTTTTATGTAATCTCCAATCAGGCTTTTTATATTATTTACCAGGCGTATATTTATTATTTTTTAGCATATTTTTGACCACCTTATGACAATTTGATGACATCGACATAAAGGCAATGATATATATTATCAAGTAGTTTAGATAGAAGAAGAGAATTTATGAAAATCATAACGTTTATCCTTTTGATAATACTGGCAATTACCTGTCCCTCAAAAAGCGATACTTTGTATCTGAAAAATGGTGAAAAAATCAATGGGCAGTTGCTTAAAATAACTTCGGCTGGATTAATTTTTGAACTGCGATCCAGGTTATTTACTACCGAATACAGAACATTTCCCTTTAGTGAGGTGCTTAAAGTTATAGATGATTATCAGGAAGTACTATTTGAAGACTATCAGCTGCAAGTCGACGATTTATCCGACTATTACAATAATCCTCAACAACCTCTGTCCTATCCATACAAAATGGATACCCTGTATCTTGCTGACAACTCGCGGCTACCTGTTTATATTACCGGCATCTCTGATGAGTTTATATTGTACCGGCCATCGTTGACCCAGTCAAATAAAATAGAGAAACAATCTTTACAGCAAGTCAGTAGCATCAATGGGGGCTCCCTTGAAAAATACCGGCAGGTAAATTGGTTTTATCCCAAAGAGCGAATCATGACCTATCCAATCTGGGGAATAGAAATCAATTACGCACTTATTTCGACTCATCTGAGCACACTTTCCAATTTAAAATTTGACTCAACTATAACGAGAATAAATACTACCGAAATCCAGTATTCTCGTGCAGTCCGTAATAACTACAACAGTGTTCAATTGGGTTTATTCATACAGGTAAATTCGTACCTGAGTATTCATGCGCTGGGTTATTTCATCGAAGGTTTCAGTGGTTCAACTTCCAGTGGTTATGAGCCCGGGAAGGACGAATCATTTTATCTGGCCGTGACTGAAGTGCATCTTACCTATCCAAGGTATTTAATTAAACCCTGGGTAGGGCTTGGTTATGCACACCAGGCATTTACAGTCATCAGCAATCTGAAAGGATTTGACGCAATCTGGCAAAGTCAATCGAATAGTTTTGATTTA
>CAYSHN010000095.1:0-2278 GCA_964430815.1 uncultured Calditrichota bacterium
TAGATTTGAAGATTTCTCATCCCGATAAATCGGGATGAGAAATCTTGAATATTGTGATAATAGTTCAGTCGAAATCATTAAATATGTTTACTTTAAATTTGTTAATTTTATCCGGCCCGTCGGTTTTCGATCAACCAGCATTTCAATAAAATACATACCTGAACTCAGTCGATGCCCGTTGATTGTTAAAAAATGATTTCCGGCTGATCGATAACCCTGGTCGAACGATGAAACCAACTGTCCCTGGATATTATAAATGTTGAACTGAATTCCGGCAGATTGCGTTAGTTGGTAATCCACCTTCGCTGCGGCATTGAACGGATTAGGATAGACCTTCCAATTAAACATATCTGGGACTACAGAATGACTTTCGATCCCGGTGGCGATCAGGTCGATTTTGATGCCGCTCAATACGGTTTCACCCTGGCTGGCATCCAGGTAAACCTCTAACAACCCGTCATTGACTGACAGATTTTCAATTACCTTTTCCAATGCCGAATAGCCGCCGGCTTCATTATATATATCCAGGTTATTAAAATATAATTGTCCTTCGCTATAAACATCAAAAATCCTCTGGCCGGCGGTGCTGTACTCGGTTTCAGCCAGCAGCAGGGTGACGTCGTATATTCCTTCGGCCAGGCGGATATTATAGAAGGTGACGTCTCTTAATTCTGATTCATATATTTCCGGTTGCGTGGTCCCCTGGAATTGCGTACCGGATTGATGTGTGATTGTATAACCGCCCACCCGGCCATATTCTGTCGAATAATCCCATACCTGGTCAGCAATAAAATCCGCTACCGCCGCACCGCCGACATTTATTTTTAAAGGAATCGACAAGGGATCGAAGATCTGTTTGAGGGTGACACTCATAGTATTGGCCGGTTCAGCCAGATCTTTGATCCCTGTGACAATCAGGTTATAACTCAGCTCTGTACTCAAACTGTCAACCGTCAGCCTTACCAGGCGCTGATTGTCTTGCAGAACAGCACTATTAATATTTCCCCCGGGAATTGAATAATTATCTTTGGTTTGAGCACTTATTGCTTCGAGACTTTCTGAAAAAGCGACATCCACATAAGTATTATACGATCTGACCCAGACCAAATAAGGAGGATCGATGTCTTCATCTGCGACCGGATCTCCGTTATAACCGGTATTCACATCATCAGTCAGGCACAAAATCATATAGCCATTGGTAAAAACCGCGTTAGCCGGAATAAAATCACAATTATTTCCGTCGAAGGTATGCGTCGCTTTAGCCCATCTGCCCTGATCCCAGGCAGTAAAATCATCTGCCCATTGCAAAGTAAAATTGTCGTTAACACCCGGAGTATAGAAATAGTATCTGACCCAATCATAATAAGCATAAACCGGCAGTATAGCCGGATCAAAAGAACCTGCCCAACCTACGTTATTCGGCGGCCAGATATTCATCATTATCTTCTGGGCCCGGCTTATACCGGCGATGTGATCTCCCGTCTGCCGGTATACTTCGTATCCATCAACCGACCAGGCCACATAATCCGGTGTCCATTCGAAAGCATAAACATGGAAAGCCTGATGGGGATTAAATGGTGAGGTATGAGTATAGACGTGATTGAGCTGTCCGGGAGAAATAACATTGAATTGTTCCTGATCTTGAAAACGTCCCATGATCTCGATATCGATTTCGTTCCAGTTGGTCGGCAGACCTGTTCCGTCATAATAAGTAAAAAATGAAGACAGCAATCCGCTGCCGGCTGCCGACTTCATTCTCACTTCAAATTTTCCATATAAATAAGTGCTCGGCGTGCGTAATTCGGCGCCTTTATAGGTTTTGGCGGAGAGAACATTCGTCAGTAAAAATATTACTATTATAATTATCACGACGCGCATATTTTATTTTCTTTAACCCTCCCCCTGCCCCTCCCTGTCAGCCGATGGGCTGACAGGGAGGGGTGTGGGGTGGGTCCGTATTACCTCAACAAAATCATCTTCCGTGTAATCTTTTTGTTATTCACATCCAGCAGATAAAAATACTGGCCCGAAGCCACTGAATCACCTGAACTATTGCGGCCATCCCACCTGATCTCCGATAAACCTTCGGGCAGATTACCATCGATTACGGTTTTGATCAATTTGCCCTGGTTGTCAAACACTGAAATCTTAACCCTGGTCGGATTTGGCAAAACAATAGGAATTGTATTAACTCCGTTAAAGGGATTCGGGTAATTCTTTCCACAAAAAAACGTACTATTGACCTTTTCAAATTCCGAACTACTGAGTAACGAAAATT
>CAYSHN010000095.1:2288-10103 GCA_964430815.1 uncultured Calditrichota bacterium
TCTGATTGATATTAAATCCTTCCTGGACAAAGTATAATCTCAATTCATGCAATCCTGTCGACAATTCAATATCACCCGCATCCAGCCATTGCCAGTTCTGCCAGCCCCCGGTATTCGGTACAGCAAGATTGCTGAAGCGGGCCTGGTTATCGATCTCGATATTCAACCGGCCTGTTGTAGCGGACGAAGCAATACGCAGAGCTAAGCGGTAAATGCCGTTAATTTCTGAATTAATCGTATACCTGATCCATTCCCCATTTTTAATCCAGCCGATATTATAGGCTGCCCCCTGGGCGTCCTGCGCTGCTTCGATGTCCACCCCGTCATTGCGGTATGCTCCACCTGAATTCCAGGGTTGCGAGACATCCCAGCGGATCCGTTTGTAATCCGCATCCGAGTAAGCCAGACCGTTATTGCCGATATCATAATTTACTGCATCGATGGTTCCCGGGATTTTTAAATCCTGATAAGGTTTGCTGACCGTATTATATTGCCCGTCAAAGAGTGCAGCCACCACATCCGGATGGTATTTGCATTTATCAATAGCCAGATTCTCCGCCATCTCAAACAGGGCATTTTTAGCGAACTCAACCGAGGGCTTGGTTGTATTTTCATTGAGATAATCAAGTACCATCTGGTAGTTTTCAGTAAGGGGTGCCGAGTAAGGGCTGGTTGTTGTGGCGATTTTCTTATGCGTCCACCAGTTCCAGCCGATATCGTTCTGTTCCAGTAAGTGAATGGTTTCATAAAACCACGGATTCGAATTTTCTCCCGATTCCCCCATCCATAGCGGAACGTTATACAGAGTCCTGATATCGAGCATATTCTGTATGGTTGATACTGTGGTCTCACTCCAGTATTTGTGGAAGGCATAAACCATATTATTGTCCAGGGGCGGAGTCAATAGATTAAAATCGGTAGCCCAATTGTTCCCTTCGATGAACACAATGTGATTTGTATCGACCTGTCGTATTTCATAAATCAGCCGGATGTAAAAAGATTTTAAGATGTTGTTGCTGTAGCCGGAGGGTAAGACAGGTTCGTTGAGCAAATCATAACCGATGATCAATTCTTCATTGACATAACGGCTGGCTATTTCTTTCCAGATCAGTATGGTCAAATCCTGATTGGCACCGTTGGTCCACAGGCGCGCCTCTTCTCCATCACTATCGGATATATTACCGGCATTCTGTCCACCCGGTGCGCAATGCAAATCCAGGATCACATACAAATTATATTGCCGGCACCAGTCCAGAAAATTATTCAGAAGGGTAAAGCCCGCTTCAATAAACTTAGAACTATCCTGGTCATAAAATAAATTATAATGAAAAGGCAACCGGATTGAATTATAACCAAGATTGGCGATGATCTCAACATCCTGTTCGTTCACATAATTTGCCCGATATAGGTCAAAAAACAGATCCGTATTTTCAGTTCCGATCAATCCTTCAAATTGAGCCCTAATTGAGCTGGGCGAACCGAAACCGGGGGTATGCAGCATATACCCTTCGGGAACCAGCCACCCGCCCAGACTGACACCCCGTAATAATATAGGTTGTCCGCTTGTATCCAGAATGGCTTTGTCTTGTGTTTTGAAAAAAGCAGAAAAACTGTTCTGTGAAGCTATCAGCAGAATCATCGCCGTAATAAACAGCCTGATTGGATTTTGAGATTTGGAATTTGATTTATTGGTCATTTAATTATCATCCCTTTCAAAGACCCTTACATAATCGATCTTCATCTCCTGCGGGAATACTGTCGATGCGTCCGGATTACCCGGCCAGTTTCCGCCTACAGCTACATTTAGTATGAGATGAAACCTTTGATCGAAAGGCGCCGGGAAACCATAATTGGAACTGTACCAACTGTTCTGAGTTTGATAATGCTCATCATCCACATACCAGTTGAATTCGGTGGAGTCCCATTCCAGCGTAAACAGGTGAAAATTTTCCGAAAATGTACCACTGGCTAGGGTATACGATGATCCGGTATGTACAGTATTGGGATACTGGCCGCCATAATGAAGGGTGCCGTACACCTTTTCCGGTTCATGGCCGAGCAGTTCTATGATATCGATCTCTCCGCTGGCGGCCCAGCCGCCGTAGATCCAGTCCGTTGGCAGCATCCAGATTGCCGGCCAGAGTCCCTGGCCATAGGGCAATTGCGCCCGGATATCAAAACGGCCGTATTTCCAGTCGCCCTGGTTCAGGGTACGCAGGCGTGCCGAGGTATACTGACGTGTGCCTTCAGGACCCGTATAGGTCTCCTTTATCGCTTTGATGACCAGTACACTGTCGGCGATATAGGTATTTTCTTGCCGGGCAGTATAATATTGCAGTTCGTTATTCCCGCCCCCCTGGGCATTAACCTCATACTCCCATTTAGAAAGATCAATCTCAGCAGCGTTGAATTCATCGTGCCAGACTAGCGTCCAGCCAGGCGGAACATATATCGAATCTGTTTTTTGATCTTGTGGTTGTGTACCAGTTTTATCGCAACTACTATTCAGTAAGCAATGCAAAATCAGGATTACAAAAATTACTGGAAAGAATAATTTCTTCAGATTATTTTCCTTTCCATATTCAAATGCCGCCGCAGGTCTACCGAACCTTCAGGCTTTTATTACAGGAATGGTTAGACTATTTAAGAGGTACAAAAATAGTGCCATCCCTGATAAAAACATAACACCTTGTTATTTATGCTCTTAAATTTCTCCATTTTCAAATTCATTATCAATTTAATAACATTATCGTTATCAATTTGATAATTACTTAATTCCGATTTCTTTACACATACGGTAATAATTAGGCGGAGCCAGGCCTAATTTTCGTGCCGTTTCTGCATCTGAATTAGAATGATTTCGTACGAATTCAAAATAGTTTTTTCTTAATTCTCTTTCCATCGTGCGCCAGTTTTGGATATGATCCGGGTCCCAATTGTAAGCCGGTTCAGCGGGTGGATTTCCGCCGGTTGACCCGCTCATGACTTTCTCGACATCTGATTTATCGATCAATGTGTTGGCGGTCAGCAGTAATCGCTGCACCACATTTTGCATTTGTCGCACATTTCCCGGCCAGGAGAATGTTTCCAGTTGCTTCATGGCCTCTGCTGTAATTTCCGGCACTTTGAGCATATTGCGTTCGGCATAGTCCATAAAGAAATGCCGGATGAGCGCCGGAATGTCCTCCCGGTGTTCACGAACAGGAGGAACAGTAATGGTCAGGACGTTGAGGCGGTAGAACAGATCCTCGCGGAAATTTTTCTGCTCCACACTTTTCCATAAATCACTGTTCGTTGCGGCGATTACCCGCGTATTGACCTGAATACGGTTGGTCCGCCCGATTTTCTGTATTTCCCCTTCCTGCAGCACCCGCAGTAATTTTACCTGGGCAGGCGGCGGCAATTCGCCGATTTCATCCAGGAAAATTGTACCGCGATCGGCCAGTTCAAACATTCCCGGTTTACTCTTATCGGCGCCGGTAAAGGATCCTTTTTCGAATCCGAACAATTCACTTTCGATCAAATGCTCAGGAATACTGCCGCAGTTGATCGGTACAAATTTCTCGTTTCGACGGTTACTCTGGAAATGAATGTGTTTGGCCACCAGCTCTTTGCCGGTTCCCGATGCTCCCAGAATCAAAACTATCGTATCGGTGCGGGCACACTGGCTGATCTGTTCACGCAGTTTGGCAATAGCGGGAGAACTGCCGATGATCGGTATGGCTTCGATTTGTTCATCAATCGTATATTGCAAACGTTGCTCGGTTCTGATTCGTGCCTGCTCCAGGCAGCGTTTCTCGTAGGCATTGAGTATGCTCAGGATGAAATCCGTGGGCTGGTAGATAAATTCTTCAATATCGACGGGATATTTTGTACAGTACCACATGGCTCCCGCTTCGATCAGGCGGTTGGCAAACTCAAAATCTGTAATATTAATGGTCATTTTGGTCACGACAATTATCTGGACCAGCGGCTCGATGGCTTTTATCTGGCGGATCAGGTTTTCACCATTGAGACTGCCGGCAATATGAAAATCCATGATAATAACGTCGTAGAATTTTTCATTTTCCCGGATCAAATCCAGGGCGGCAGGCCCGGTGGCCACCACGTCATGGATGTGAATACGCTGTTCAAACGGTTTTAAGGTATTCCTGATCCGGCGGACATCGTACTGTTCGTCTTCAATCACCAGCAAACGGATTGCTCGATTTCTCATAATTCCGACCCGGTTTTAAAATGGAATTTTTATGGTAAATTTTGCTCCACCCGTTTCGCCATTATCAGCAGCGATCTGCCAGTTGCAGCGCTGGGTGGCAATTTCATAGGCAATATAACACCCGTAACCGGAGTTGGTATTATCTTCTTTTGTTGAAACATGATCTTCAAAAATGTGTTGCCGGCCCGTTTCGTCTGATTCGAGCAAGCCGGGGGCAATACCAATGCCATTATCAGATATAACCAAACTGGCCTCTTTTTTATTCGCATCGTACCGGGTAAGAATACTTATACGTACATCATTTTTCCCGGAATGATCGACACTGTTTTGAATCAGCGGTTCAATGATTTCCCAGACTACAAACTCATTGACATTAAGTTTGGGAATTTCTTCTTGCAAATCCAGTTCAAAATTATAACCGGAAGATGTTGAGGTGCGTTTAAAAATATTATCAATAATAAAACTGATGACTTCATTGAGATCGGTGTGGAACATTGGATTGCGAATCGATTGCACCGGCGGTTCGTACCATTTCATATCATAAATCACCCGGGATATGAAGTTAGCATATTTGCCGACCCGGTACTTGATTTGTTCGATCGAGGCAGAGGTCAGTTCACGCAAATCTTCCTTGATAAAACCCATGACTTTTTCAGCTTTGTGATGGGTATGATAGATGCGCATGGTAAATTGTGCTTCTTTGCGATGATGAATTTGTTCGGCAATTAATTTTTCCTTTTCCTGGAAAAGTAATTTTTGCGCATCATCCCGCGCTTTAACGGTATAGGATGAAATGTAAAACATGGCCAGCAGGCCCAGGAAAATCAGTGCGATAAAGATGGCTCCGATCTTATCAAAACTGGTAATAATTTCACCCGTAATATAACTGAAATCCGGCGTATTTTTTACATAAATGGCCCCGGTAAATTCTCCCCGCGGTACAAAGGGTACAAAGACATGAAACGTCTGCGCACCCTCGCGCAGGCTGAAAGTCCGTTCATTGTTCTGAACTTCTTCCCTGGCTTCCTCGAATAATTTAATCGCCGAGGAATGCTGATTTGCCGGTACCTCTACTGATCGTTCATTATTGATAAAAAAATTAAAGATCTGTTTTCCTTCATCCAGGGCAATGAATTTGTTGTTGTACGGTGCGATCAGGCATATTTCCTGGACATTTTGCTGCAATAACTGCTGACCCAGTACGATATCAAAGGCCTGGATAATCTGGCGCTGCTGATCTGCAGACAACTGGGCAGGTATATTCTCCAGCAGCAATTCCAGGGAGGTGGTACTCAGATTGGCCATGCGTTCAGCCTCATCCCGTTGATACCAATCCTGCGTTTTGAGCAGCAGATTTTGCAACGAGGTTTTATGAACAATCGAAACGAGAATTTGAAAAAATATCAGGGAGACCAGAACTACCAATAAGTGATGAAATTCAAACCGATATCCCTTTAAAGAAAATATTCTGGATTTCATTTATAACTCACTATTTTATTTTCGGTTATTTAATCACCGTGCGATTCCGGTTAATAGTATGGGTGGCTCGCTGCAACGCTTCCGGAACAGTCAGTTGTCCCTGGATAGCTAGATTGCTGTAATATGAAATCGCATCAGAAATTTTGGTATAATCCACCAGCTTGGGGCGATGAAAACCCTGTTCGATCAGAGCCTGGTAACGGATAAGTTCAGGATTAGCATTAATAAATTCCTGATCGGAAAATATCTCGTTAATGACCGGAATAAATCCGCCTTCAGTATATAATATTTTTTGATTTTCCGGACGAAGGATGAATCGTATAAATTCCAGCGATTCCGTCTTCCGGCGGGAATACCTGGGAATCATCAGGTTCCAGCCGCCCAGCACAAAGGTGCGGTTCGCCTCTTCAAAATGGGGCAAGGGGGCAAATTCCAATAGCTTCAACTTCTCCCCGTTTTCTATCGTATTACGGTACTGGGTTTTAGCGCCCGGCCAGCCGCGCAGGAATGGAATATCGAAGCGCAACGCATAGAGATACGCGTGATATTCATCTAGCGAGGTTACTACCGGGGGTGTAATTTTATACGTATTGACCAGATCCACCAGTAACTGCAGCGAACGAATAGCCGGAGCAGTTACCAGATCGACCGAGTCACCGCTCATAATCGAACTCCGTTGGCTGACCAACAGATCCAGAAAACTGCAGACCAGTCCTTCATAATTATCAGCGGCAAAAATATAACTGAATCCCTGCGGTGAATGCAGATATTTGGATAAGGTCAGCAGTTCCGACCAAGTCAGGGATGCTTGTATCTTTTTTTCCCAATCGGCATAATCGGAAATCTGTTGCAGCATATCTTTACGGTAGTACATCAAACCCACATCGATATAAAAAGGAAATCCGACCAGGTGGCCGTTAAAATAGCATGATTCGATGGCATTGGGGATGATTGAACCTCGCTGCTCAGCCGGAAAATACATGTCCAGGGGTTCAGCCCAGCGGGAAAAACGGGGTACCCAGATCAAATCGACGGCAAAGACATCGATGCGGTCGCTTTTGCTGCGCAGGGAGCGGGCCAACAACTCTTTGCGTTCATTGGTGCTGAATTTGGAGAAAGGCAGATTGACCGGAAAAACTTCAATGCGTCCTTTATATTCCTGGTTGAATTTGTCGATCAGTTTCTGGTGGGCAGCGGATATATTATCGGCAAAATAGATTTTTTTTACGCTATCACCCGATTCGTAATCATGACTCAGGTAATATATTATTATGGAAATCATGACCAGCGAGACGAAGATCAGAACCTGCAGGGCCCGTTTCATGATGGTTACATTTTAAATTTTACCGGCGTTGCCGAAACCCGCTGAAACTTTTATTCAATATAGTAAAAAGGGGATGGATTTGCAATTTGGCGGTAGGGGTATAAAGTTACACGGAGACCTAAGGCGGAAACCTTAGGTCTCCGTGTAACTCTTTTAAATTGGCCAAATACCATTCAATTTTTTATATCTTTCAATTTCTGTAAGTGCCTTATTTTTTTATAGTTCATTCAGGTTAAAAATCAAAATCAAATATAAACTTATCCTCTTTCTTGACGATAAAACAATATAACAGGAATATTGAATTTAAGGCAGATAATTTAAGCAGAAAAATATGTATTCTTCGTTCATCGGAAAAGTGTTAGATAATTACCGCATCCTGGAAAGACTGGGAATCGGCGGCATGGGTGTTGTGTTTAAGGCCATCCATATTAAGCTGGATAAAGTTTTTGCTTTAAAAATAATTGCCCCGGGCCTGTCCATGAACGAGCATTTTATTAAGCGTTTCCAGACCGAAGCGAAAGCCCTGGCTAAATTCGAAGACCCTAATATTGTCCGTATCTACGATTTACGTTCGGTCGATGACCAGTGGTTCATTGTGATGGAATTTGTACAGGGAGTCACCCTGACCGACAAAATTTTAAAAGACGGCGCTTTCCACTGGCTGGAGGCACTGCCCATTATTAAGCAGGTCCTTGGTGCAATTGGTCATGCTCATGAAGCCGGTATCATCCACCGCGATATTAAACCCAATAATATCATGATCAGCGATAAAGGCGTGGTTAAAATTACCGATTTT
>CAYSHN010000096.1:0-10088 GCA_964430815.1 uncultured Calditrichota bacterium
AGCGGCCTTTTAAGCCGTTGGTCAGAGGTTCGATTCCTCTCTGGCTCACCAAAAAAATCTCGTAATTGCTGGAGTTTTTAAGAAATAAGATTAAAGATAAAAGAAATCGTTAATTTCTCACCTCGATTAATTTTCAATCTATGCCGATTGCCGATTTTAGCCTGATTTAAACTTTTCTGAACTCTTTCAAGATATCCGACACCTTTTTTTTGTTCAGTCATGAATTTACCGAAGATAAGGGTAAGCAGAACCGTGCCAAACAGATTCAGATCGGTGACCTGCTTAAAATGTTCAATTTTCAGATCGAATAATATGCTGGTCGACTCCGATCGTGGCCTTACGCATGTTGCCGCCGCCGGCGTTAATTAGTATATCAATCTGCTTGAATTTGTCCCGAATTTCTGTACTGACTTCTTCAATATTCTTCTTATCGAGTACATCACATCTAATACCGATGACCTCAGCTCCGGACTGGCGGAGGGTTTTAACTTTGATTTTTAACTGTTCTTCGTTAATATCGAGCAGCACGACCCTGACACCCGCCTGCATCAAGCCTCTGGCCATTTCACTGGCCAGCACGCCAGCCCCACCGGTCAGAATGGCCACCTGATTCTCCAGATTAAAAAGTGTTTTTAAATCGTGCATATCATTTACCATCCTTAAAATACAACCCCTAATACCGCTTAGAACTAAAATAAAGGGGTATCTATTTCTTAATTGAGACTGATAAAATTTCGACAGATTAAAAAAATGACTGTTTTTTTCTTGCTTTTTTAAAACTACATCTTTAAAATTAAAACGGTTCAATGTTTATTTAATCCATTAAATAATATGCTATTTTTTCTGATCTGATACTAAAAATGGGTCATGTTCCCAAATAATATAAGTGATGCTGAAACGTAAAACCGGCTTGCGACAGATCCCCTGTTATTACAACTATAAACCGGCGGCCCGCCGTGGCTATTTATTCGATGATATAACTCCACTTTATCCTTTTGGTTATGGACTAAGTTATACTACTTTTAGTTTTACTAATCTGCGACTCGAAAAACCGGCTATACGTCCTGACGAATCTACCAGGGCATTGATTGATGTAAAGAATACTGGCAAGTACAGTGGAGAAGAAGTTGTGCAGATGTACATCCATGACCTGTTCAGTTCTGTGACCCGACCGTTGCAGGAATTAAAAGGATTCAAACGAGTTAACTTAAAACCTGGTGAAGTCAAAACTGTCACGTTTGATATCTTACCTGAACATTTAGCGTTCACAAATATTAATAAAAAATATGTTGTGGAAACCGGGGATTTTGAAATAATGGTCGGTAATTCTTCCCGCGATCAGGACCTGGCCAAGGTTATTCTACATGTAATTTAATAGGTTTTCAGATTAGAAATAATTGGTGACTCAGATATTCTTTCTTAATGTAAAATAGAATTAACAAAAAATCTGAAGGGTTAATTGTGGAAACAGTTATAGGTAAGATTCCAGTAAGAGAAAAAATTGGTTACAGTTTCGGAGATGCTGCGGCCAATTTTGTGTTTCAAACCATGTTGATGTTTCAGTTGGGGTTTTATACCGATGTTTTTGGCATCTCAGCTGCGGCAGCGGGAGTATTGTTATTGGTGGGACGATTCTGGGATGCTTTTTTTGATCCGATGATGGGGGTTATAGCAGATCGTACCGAAACAAAATGGGGCAAATTCCGGCCATGGGTGCTATGGTCAGCTGTTCCATTTGCCCTGATGTTCTTTCTGACTTTCACCACTCCGGACTTCAGCGCCACGGGGAAACTGGTTTATGCTTACATAACTTATATTCTGCTAATGACTGTCTATTCGATTAATAACCTACCTTACTCTGCCCTGAATGGAGTGATCACCGGCGATGTGAATGAACGTACAAGTCTTTCCCAATATCGCTTTTTCTTTGCCATGGTGGCAACATTTGTCATACAAGGATTGGTTTGGCCGTTAGCCGGAAAATTCGGGCAGGGTAATATTGCCAAAGGTTGGTCGATGACTATTGGCATGTTTGCTATTATCGCCATTGTTTTTTTTGTGATCACTTTTTTCAGCGTCCATGAACGCATCAAACCGGATCCCAAGCAAAAATCATCCCCCAAACAGGATTTCGCCGATCTGTTGAAGAACAAACCGTGGATTGCGATGTTTAGCCTGACCTTATTTCTGTTCATCACTCTGGCTCTGTGGGGCAGTGCCATGTTTTATTATTTTACTTATTATGCCGACAAGGAATCCCTCTTCTCATTTTTGCAATCGTGGGGTCTGGTAGCCACACCGGCAGGGGATACCGGCAGCTGGTGGCATTCAATACTTAATGCCTTCGGACTGATCGTCAACGAAGACCGCGGAAACGTGACACAGGTCGGATTCGGGTTGTTTAATATGTGCGGTCAGATAGTAACGATCATTGGCGTTTTGATATCCAAAGCCCTGGCCGTCCGTTTCGGCAAGAGAAATGTATTTTTGGTAGGATTATTTTTCACCGCTGTCTTTACGGCGCTGTTTATCACTCTGCCCGCCGGTGCAATCGGATCGGCGTTTATACTGAATGGGCTTAAATCACTGGCTTACGGACCGACCATCCCGCTGCTGTGGGCCATGATGGGTGATGTAGCCGATTATGCAGAATGGAAAACCAGACGCCGGGCTACCGGCGTAGTTTTCGCCGGTATTGTCTTTGCTCTTAAAGCAGGTCTGGGACTGGGCGGTGCCATCTGTGGATGGATCCTCAGTTTTTACGGCTATGCGGCCAATGCCGTGCAAACCGAACATGCGCTGTTCGGTATCCGTATGACCGCGAGTATAATTCCGGCGATTACATTTTTTATAGGCGTTATCGCTTTGCTGAGTTACGGTATCAGCAAAAAATTAAGTTTGCAGATCCAGGATGAGCTGGCCGAGCGGCGTAAATCTTTTGAGTACAATTAACTAAATATAAATTATAACCATAAGCGGTGGGTGTGTATTTCAATAGATTACAGGCTCCTGATTTTGAACAGGTCAAAAAACTGATTATTTTGAAGCAGGAAGTAAAATAATTATACAAAATTTTTCGGTACGCATGTGAGCAAGGACTCAACCATAACCTCCCCTTTTCTGCCAGGAGAAGGGGAGAGTGGCTGAGTTTGTGTTCAGGTTTTGCAGTATAGATAATAACTTGGGAATCACTTCCTGTGCCGGCCAGTTCGGCTGTGCCTGGAGCGATTATAAAGGAGGCCAGGAATCTGGCCATTCGCCGGCGATCTCCGGTGGTTGATTTGCATGGCCCCCGTAAGTTCCATCATTGAAAAAGGTAGTACGGAATAAGTTACCGGAATGGACTCCCATTCTGAATTCATCATCCGTTCCATGCAGCATATCCATCTGAGCCTGTAGTGCAGTTAGCTGTAATCCCATCGATATAATTATTATCTTGATCAGATAAAAATGTTTTTCATAGGCTTATCTCCTTGAATCTCTCGAACACTGGTCCAATTCAGATGAATCTGAACAGCTGCATTGATTTTTGATGATCGAAGAATTTCAAAATTATTAAAGGAATGCTGAAAATCATCCACCTTGGTGCAAGGCCGGATTTTTATACGCTTACGTCAGGGATAAAACGCTTAAATAAAATAATAAGGGATGAGCCGTTCTGTAATCTCATCCCTTATCACTAATTGATTAGAGTCCTAATCCCACACTGAACGTGTGAACTGCAGAAAACACACCGAAATCGATGAAAGCGTAGTCGATGGAGATTGAAGTATTTGTTCCTTCAAGGGTATAACGCAGGCCGCCGCCTAAGGTCAAACCTTGCTCCGAATTCAGGAATAACTTATTATAGCCGGCTCTTAATGAAAACATTTCATAGAAGATATACTCGCCTCCGACATTAATATATTCGTCGTCATCACTTGGGTGTGCAGCGTCTACCGACAGGATAAAATTACTATTGTATTCTCCTTTGAGCAGATCGGTGGAAGCACCAACGCGGAACATTAACGGTAGATCAAATTTATCAGTTTGGAATTTTGCATTAATTTTAGAATTATTTCCGGCAACTGCATCATTTAGGTCATGTTGAACTAGTAAGTCCTGCCCGTCTAACTGCATTTTCGTTCCATAATTTGAAATACTCATACCGAGTGTTATTCCCTGAAAATGGGTATCGAACAGGGCACCGACGTCCAGGGCAAAACCATAAGCGTTACAATGATATATTTTTTCATTAATGTACTTGGCATTGAAACCTATGGTGAATTGCTCGGTGAGATTGCGGGCATAACTCAATCCGACGGCGAACATACCGGCATCAAATAACTCGCCGGTACCATCAGGCTGATACTCAGTAGTTCTTTCCATCTGATCCATGCTCAGGAATGTCGCATTCACACCAAAGGTCCCCAGATTGCCAAAATTCATGACCGCTCCGGCATAATTGAATCCGAGATCAGCGATCCAGTTTGTATTACAGAACGTTGCTGCAAAACCATTCACTCTGGCAATCCCGGCCGGATTCCAGTACATGGACGTGGCATCGTTGGCTCGTGATACATAAGCCCCGCCCATGGCTGTTGCCCTGGGACCGATATCGATGGCCAGAAATCCTGCGGCAGTGGTCCCGACTTTCGTTACACTCTGGGCCTGGATTGGTGAATTAAATATGAGCAGCAATCCTAGAATGATTACCATATATGTTTTCATCTTTATAACTCCCTCTGCTATTTGCACAACTAAGAACCGGTAAATCGACAGTTTTATATTTTTCTGTTTGCGCATAATTCACCTCCCTATTTAATGACCGCAAATTTACCGATCTTTTCACCAATGCCGTCGGCCTTGACATGGTAGATATAAATGCCGTAGGATATTTCCAGATTATCCTTGGACAGCATGTCCCATATCTCGGTGCCGTCGTTAAGCGCAGCCTGATGTTCCAGGGTTTTAACCAGCTGGCCGCGGACATTGAAGATGCGGATGGTGCATTTGGACGGTAAATGGGTAAAATGAAGTTGTCGCTCGCCGCGTCCGTTGGCATAGGGATTTTCAGGTTCCCAGGAATTGGTGACGACATAGGGATTAGGAACCACCCGTATTTTGTCTATATCGGCCTTGGCTAATGTTGGATTGATCGACGGTGCCAGTGCGATAAATTTAAACGTGTCATGGGACAGGAATGGCTTGGTCGTTACTATGGTTAGCACATCCCCCGGTGCACCAGGGAGACTATCGGCTGCAGTGCTCGAGGCAAAATCGTAGGCCAGCAACCAGGTGGCATATTTGGGTGGTGTGGTACCGGTCAGAAAATAGATTTCATCGGATTGTCGTCTAGTTAAGTTAAAGGTGAACTTACCCGAATCCGCAGAACTGGCTACGTGCCGTTCTCTGAAAGCAAAAGGAACCTTCTGACCGGTCAGGGTATTGATAACGGTAAAGTTGACGTCCCTGGCCATCAAAGTGTCATTGGCAGCCCTGCGGTATCCCAATGATTGGTCGATACCGACGTCACCTATAATGATCTCATAATCGGCCGCCTCGGTTTTGTAGGGTACAGTAAAGGGGTAGCGGGTGGGATGGAGAAAAACAGGCGGGATACCGGTGTTATTCCAGCCGGAGAGTTCAGTATTGAGTTTCAGCGAATCCGGATTACCGGAAAAACTCAATTTAAATCCATCGATGACAGGCACCCCCTCTACCGGATACAGGGAAGAGTCAGCCAGCAGGGTATCTCCGCTGGTGGAATCGACCAGGGTAAAGGTGCCACTGCTGCGGTAACCGCTGCTGACAATTTCCTTAAAGGTAATCTGGTACGTGTGCTTATTTTTAATTGAGTCGCTGTCGATGATTTCGTAATTGATGGTACCTTCGGCGGTATTATTGGCGCCGCCGACTACTGTGCCATCTTTAAAGTCGGCTGGCTGGTAACCTGCTGCAGGTGCTTCGGGCCGGACTACCACAACATTGCTGCCTTTTTCGATTTCCCCGGTGCTCTGCACGGCCACGTATTTGGTACATTCGGAGGGGTCAATGCCCAGGACCGGGTCGCCGTGATCATAGGATGTAATCGCATAGAAGTATCTGAAACCGTTGACGACAGTGGTATCAATCCAGTAATGCCGCAGGCCGGTATTGCTACCCAGGTAGAAATGCACCCCCATGGTGGGGTCGGCAGCAAAACCGAAGTATTGGTTGTCCAGATCGAATTGGACCAGTGGGTCGCGGAACAGAGGGGTGGTAGTACTGCTGCCATATGCATCAGTGATTGGACTCATCTCACTAAAAGCCGGATCAGTGGAACGGTAGATGCGGTAACCTTCGAAATCTTTGCCGCTGATCGGATCCACCGATTCTTCAGCGAAACTATCCCAGAACAAGGTAACCCGCTTATCGCCGACCAGTGCTTTCAGGGTCGGGATAAAGGGCGCCTTGGAGAAATTGTAGTTTTTACTGTAGGCATCGGCTACATATTGTTTATTGCGGTAAAAATCATCTTTGGATGGATTATCAGGATTACCAGGGTCACCGCAAATTATACCCATGGAAATTCTTTCAATTTGACCGGGCACCAGCGGAAAATATCCACAGCCGAACAATAATTCAACATTCTGGGCTTGCACCGGGACTGAGAATGTACCCGGTATCATTAATTGCCAATAGGCGGGATCATCATACTGGGTGACGGATGACCATTCATATAGATTAACACTGGTCAGTCCCAGCATGTCGGTTTCGTCGATATCGGTTTTGTCGAAGTGCGGCTCACCGGAGGTTAAACGTCCGTCTCCTTCGCCGAAATCCGGGCCGGGGTAACCCCTGGCGCCCGGTGCCAGGCCGTCAGCGCCGACATCATCGAATAGGGGATCCCAATCACCGTCATTGTCAACTCCGTCGTCACGCTTTTCATCCATCATTGGATTGGTCAGGCCATTGGTAGTGGGGTCGGCATTGAAATAATCGACGCATTTGTATCC
This sequence comes from uncultured Calditrichota bacterium, assembly GCA_964430815.1. GTDB lineage: Bacteria > Calditrichota > Calditrichia > JAJRVZ01 > JAJRVZ01 > CAVZSQ01. Next base: position 6,978 of record CAYSHN010000096.1, read on the forward strand.
CTGACCGTCGACAATGTACAGGTAGCGGAATACGCCCGTGGCATCATTGGCACCCCTGTTTTCGTCGATCAGACCGTTCAGGTTGTCGTCGACCAGATTATCACCGATTTCTTCCAGAGTTTTTCCGGCATAAAATTTGAAAATACGGTCGCTGTAGGTGACTACCAGTGTATCCGTACCGAGACGGGCGAGGGTGTCCGCCAGTGTGGTAAGAGTACGGTTATAAGTTTTATAATTGATCAGCACAATGGGATCGTTAGGATTAAGTGTTTTAATCTGCCATAAACCTTCATTGACAGTTGATCCACTTCCGGATTGCCCGTCATTATCATTATCGATACCATCGTAGGGATTGCCCGGGCTTTCCAGGAAGGCTCCACCAAAATATCCTACCGTCCAGCCGCCTGCACCTAGCATATCATTATCGGTCATAAAGGCCAGATTCAATTCTCGGTTAAATTCGGCATTGTCGTCGCCGACGTCGCCACCTTGAGTGGATTCGCCCATATTATTTCCGATCTTATAGGCAAAAATCATCTTGTCGTGCTTGAAAGTGCCGATGTTTTCTATATCGTAGAGACAGAACAAGGCGTCTTCCACTGCTGCCTTGGCCCACTGAAATCCTCTGACGTAGATTCTTAAACCTAATCCTTTGCGGTTCAAGTCCGTCGAATCCGGGTAAAAATCGAATTCACGGTTCATGTAGTCATCGGCCACAAAATAACTCTCCTCATCGGCGTTGAACACATTCTTACCAAAATATCCGTTCCAGGCGGCCTTGTATGGATTGCCGTCCATATCATCGTTGCGCCAGCCCGGATCCGACACTTCGTTGAATTTGTCCGGCCAGAAAGGAGGCCAGGAATCCGGCCATTCGATTGCACCTTTAGACATGGCAATCCTGTCGCCATTGGGATCGGCGAAGCCGGGCAGCGGCAGGAAAGTCCACCAGGCGCCAGTGTTCGGATCCTGATCGCCTCTGGAACCTCCTACGTTTACAGATTTGTTTTCACTGAGGATTTGCCGCAGTACACCCTGCCTGTCTCTCAATTCCGACCCGACGAAAATATTACCATCAACCAGGTAGTAGTGCCCTGAATTTATCGGCCATTCACCGGCGATCTCCGGTGGTGTATTTACACGGCCGCCGTAAGTGCCGTCGTTAAAAAAGCTGGTACGGAACTGGTTCCCGGAGTGTATACCCATGCGGGATTCATCGTCCGTACCGTGCAGCAGGTCCATCTGGGCCGGCAGGAAGGACGGCAATAATAACATCACGGCCAGTATCATTAAAATGGAATATATTTTTCTTTTCATGCTTGATTCTCCTTAGGCTTATTTAAAATCCGAAAATAATTCCCAGTTGAACCTGGCGAGGCGCCGTATACCAGGATGGTTGTAAAACAAAATCTTCGACCGTACTTATCCGTTCACCATTATAAGGAATTTTGGATGGGTTGACCGTAGTAGTATATTCGGGGCTGCCCGTATCGCCATAGACTACTGCGGCATCTCGCACATCCAGAACATTGTATACATTTATAAAAAATTCGAGAGTGAAACGCGGACTCAATTGGAATAATCTGTTGACAGTTACATCGAGATTTCTTTGCTGCGGACGGCGGGCGCTGTTGTTGGTCAACCCGCTGACGGATGAAGCACCTCCGCGTTCGGACACGGCAAAACTAGGAGTGTATGGCCGCCCGCTCCAGTATCTGCCGATCAGGGAGACGGTCCATTGTGAAATGTCCAAGATCAGCTGGGCATTAAAGGTATGACGCTGATCCCAGTTCATGGGCAGTAATGCTAAAATCGGTGCCTGATTGGCCAAAGCCGCGTTGTAGGCATCGACAGGATTGGAATAGGTGCCTTCGGCAGTCTGGAACGTATAATCGGTGCGGAAAGAGTAATGATTGGAAAGGCGTTTTTCAATTTTTAAAGTTATACCCCGTACGTTTTCATAGTCTTTGTTCTCATACCATGAATATTTCACACCCGTTTTGGCAGTTTCAACCATTGGACTTGTTCCGACCCAATCGCGGACATCCCGGTAGAACAGCGTAACATCCATGCCAATATCATTGGTAAGTTGCTGCTGCAAACCCAATTCATACATGACGGTTTTTTGAGGGTCTAGATCTGGATTGCCAAATACCGTGGTACCCGAACCACTAGTGATTTTAAAATCCGGGTTGGTATACAAATACTGAAATTCCGGAATTTGCAGGAAATGTCCGTATGAAAAATGGATAACACCGCGATTTGTGATCGGGAAGGCAATACCCAGGCGTGGGCTGACGGCCATTTTAGCATCCACAGATTTCTGCATAAAAGCCCGTCGTTCTTCGGGAGCATATTCGCGGATTTGACCGGATGTCAGTAATTCACTGAGATACTGATCGGCGGTACCGGGATAGCCCTCCGGCATATCAACCCAGCCGTAATATTTATTCTGGTTTTTGAAGGGAGAATAAATATTGGGATCAGTTTGATCGGTCGGTACTTTGGTATTCGCATTAAAATAGTCGTAACGCAGACCAATGTTCAGAATAATGTTTTCGAATTCAACTTTATCTTGTAAATATGTAGAAAACTCGATCGGTTTTCTGTTATAATCGTTCCGATATATACTACCCACCTCCGGAACTGCCGGTAAAAATGGTTCAATTTCAGCACCATTTGCATCCGTCTGGGGAACAATTTGATAACCGTGTAGAATCAGTTCGTAAAATCGTGTTTCTGCTCCGAATTTCAACTGCTGTGTTCTGGTCCATTGCGAAGTAAAATCAAGTTTGCCCACCCAGTAGCCCGTGCTGCGTTTCATATGGGTAACATCCATTCCTTTGTTCATAAAACTGTATGAGGTCGGTTGAGCGATTGAACTCGGATCGATGTAACCGTTCGGACCGTTTGGATCAGGGATATATTCAAAGACGCCGCCGCGTTGTATTATAGTTTGCAGTTTAACCTGCCCTTCAGCAGTGAAAGGATCAAATATTTCGGCGACAATACTCTTGCCCGTATCCTCTTGGACGCTGACCAGATATTTTACTGCTGTGGTTGGGTCTTTATAGACATACTGTTTGAATTCCGAATAGTAGTTACTGACCC
>CAYSHN010000097.1:0-10059 GCA_964430815.1 uncultured Calditrichota bacterium
CGGTTACATACAGAAAAGAGATACTTCTTCCCAGAAATGGGATGATCTCCTAGGTGAATTTCTGCTGAAGAACCGGCAAATAAAATTGGTTTTGGTCTTGATCGACAGTCGGCATCTGGAATTGAATTCAGATAAATATAGTATCAGCTGGTTGCAGAACAAACGTATCCCCTTTGTTATTATCCTAACAAAATGTGATAAATTATCAAACAGTGAATTCAACCAGGTCTGGCAAAAAATTAATTTTTTATTTCCAGATACAGACATAATACCTTTCTCAGCAAAAGATAAAACTGGCCGGGAGGAAATAATCGACTTACTGATACAAAGTGCTGGGACAGGGTACAGCAAAGAATGACCATGGAATAAAACGGACGATTAATAATGGAACAAAAAGAATTGATTATTATCGGTGCCGGTCCTGCCGGCTTGCGAGCCGGTGAAGAAGCACAACGGCTGAACGTGGATTATCTGATCATGGAGCAGGGCAAAGTAGGTCAGGCCTGGCGGGAAATACGGTCCAATATGGCGATGCTGTCACCCAGTCATCCTCAGCGTGACTGGACCAGTATATCTCCCTGTTTTCCAATCTGGAAACAAGCTGTAAAGCGACCGTTCTGTACCGCGCAAGAATTTGTCAATTACCTGCAGTCTTATGCGGAACACTTTAATCTGCATTTGTCTACTGATACCCTGATTAGTAAAATAGAAAAATCAGGTGACTATTTTATACTTACTTCCAACCGGGGTGAAATTAAAACACAAATTGTACTGGTTTGTACCGGTATGTTTGGTAATCCCTATATCCCTGATATTCCCGGTCTGCGTGGTCATGCTCGGGTAATGCATTCACATTTTTATAAAATCCCTGACCAATTTAAAGGTCAGCGGGTAATTATCATCGGTGGTGGAAACAGCGGGGCAGAAATTGCTATTGATTTGGCCGGTTCGGCCCAGGTTTTCTTGATCACCCGTGACCGCCTTAAATTCTTCAGTGATACTAAAAATCTGTGCGATATCCGCGGTATCTCGGAAAGTTATTTACTCGAACTGATTGCCATGAAATTAATTCACCATTTACAGATTGCAGATATACGTAGAGTTAAAGGAACTACCATTCAACTTGACCAGGCGGCCATACGATTTGACCGGATAATTTGTGCCACCGGTTACCAACCTGTTCTAAACCTTTTATCAGCCTTGCCTTTAAAACTGGATCGTAAAACTCAATTTCCGGCTATTGTCCCTACCGGAGAAGCACGCGGAATAAAAAATTTGTTCTTAGCCGGTCCCTTGGCCTATCGGGGAATGGGCAGTCTGTTCATTCATGGATTCATCAAAGCTATTCCCGGAATTCTTCTCACTATTTATAATCGTATCCATTCAGATGTACCACTGTCAGTATATTAATTACCGCATATTCATTTAATTATTCAAAAAACGGTATTATTGCCCGTTTTACCAAGTTGAATGTCTGATCATTGAATTGACTTTACAATGCTTAGATGGTAAATTACATGTTTTAGAAATGCTAGGAGAATTTTTATGCTGGATAAAGATTTTTTATTGAAGGTGGGGCTGGCGGAAATGCTCAAGGGTGGTGTGATTATGGATGTAACCACCCCGGAACAGGCAAAAATTGCTGAAGACGCCGGAGCAGTTGCCGTCATGGCTCTAGAACGCATCCCTGCTGATATTCGTGCGGATGGAGGCGTGGCACGTATGTCTAATCCCAAAATTATTAAGCAGATACAGGATAATGTTTCTATCCCGGTAATGGCGAAGTGCCGCATCGGACATTTTGCTGAAGCTCAAGTTTTGGAGGCTTTGGGTATTGATTTTATTGATGAAAGTGAGGTATTGACACCCGCTGATGAAGAGCACCATATCTGGAAGCACCCTTTTAAAATTCCATTTGTATGCGGCTGTCGCGATCTGGGTGAAGCCTTGCGCCGTATTGATGAAGGGGCAGCCATGATACGCACTAAAGGTGAAGCCGGCTCAGGTGATATCGTGGAAGCAGTCCGCCATATGCGCAAGGTGCAGACGGAAATCAAACATATTACGATCCTGGGAGATGAGGAGATTGTAGCTTACGCTAAAACGCTTGGGGCAACTTCAGTTCTGGTTAAGTATGTGCATGATCAAGGTAAATTACCGGTTCCCAATTTTGCCGCTGGTGGTATAGCCACGCCAGCCGATGCGTCACTGATGATGCAACTCGGTGCCGAAGCAGTTTTTGTCGGTTCCGGTATATTTAAATCGAGCGATCCGGCCGTACGCGCCAAGGCAATTGTATTGGCCACTACACATTATAATGATCCGGATTTGGTGGCCAAAGCCAGCGAAGGATTAGGTGAAGCCATGCGAGGAATTGATGTAGCCAAGCTGCCTGCCGAAGAACTTTTACAGACCAGAGGCTGGTAAGTGAAGCCCATCGGTGTTCTGGCTATTCAGGGTGATTTTGTAAAACATAAACAAATGTTGTTAAACCTCGGTCAGGAGGTATTGGAAGTCCGGACTGCCGAGCAACTTTTTCAAACGGATGCTCTGATCATTCCCGGGGGAGAATCTACCACCCTGATTAAATTATTTAAAGAATTCGGTCTGGATAAGATCATCCGAAATTATTCCACCAATCATCCGCTGATGGGAACTTGTGCTGGTTTAATTGTCCTGGCTAAAACTGTTGATAATCTCGCAGAAAATTCTTTAGGTCTTATCGATCTTGAGGTCAAACGGAATGCGTATGGTCGGCAGAGAGAATCCTTTGTCGATCAAATTCAAATTAACCTGAACGGCAGCACATCAACCTTTACCGGAGTATTTATTCGCGCGCCTAAAATCGGGCAGCATGGAAAGAAAATACAGATTTTAGGCCGGCATCATGATGATATTGTGATGGCCGCTTCAGATAACATCCTGGTCTGTACTTTCCATCCTGAACTTACCGATGATATGCGCATTCATAATTACTTTATCAAGGTTTTTCTAAAAAAATAAAACCTGCCGGAGTAATTCGGACTATTAACCATAAATGGCATGAATAAAGCCTTACATCTTTCGGTATTGGCGTTGATCTGGTTTATTAGTTGTTATATCTGTTTCCTTAAACAGGGTGACCTAAAATTTTCAGCATATATTACCAGTCTGATGCCCAGCCATTATAACAGTGATCTTCAAATACTTGAAGATAAACCAGAAGCAGTTTTATACTCTCTACGGTTATTCAATGATCGTAATTTTAATGTGCAGGTGCAACTGAAAGATCCACGCATTCCCGGAAGGGTTCCGGCAATTCTTATTCTGGGTGGTATGATGACCGGCAAAAAGGCGGTCGAATATGCCTATAATGTGGACAGTGTTTTATTAGTTGCACCGGATTATCCTTACGAAGTAAAAGCACGGTATAGTTTTTTTACCATTCTCAAGGATATCCCCACAGCTCATCAGGCCTTACATTTTCAGATACGGGATAACCTGGTTTTACTCGATTATTTGCGAAAGTGGAACCGTGTGGATACATCCAGAATAAGTTTGATCGGATACAGTTTTGGAGTTCCTTTTGCCTGTGCGACAGCAGCCCTAGATCAAAGAATTAAAGGATTGTGCTTAATTTATGGCGGTGCTGGTCTAAAACATTTATTGCAGGTAAATTTTAAACTCTATAATTCATTTATTAATGCACTTATGATCGATGTTTTCTGGTTCTTCCTATCCGATTTCGAACCTGCAGTCCAGGCTGCTCAGCTAAAACCATTACCAGTTATCTGTATTAATGGTGAATTTGATGCTATAATACCCAAAGATTCGGCTCAGGCTTTGCATGATGCTATTCCCTTTACTAAAACAGTAATCTGGCTATCGACTGGTCATGTACATCCAAAAAATAAAAACCTGAGTATTGAGATTATAAAAAATCTTAAAGATTGGTATCGGGCTTATTTGTTGGATTGAATATTTATCGGTAGGTGTAAGGGAAATTGCACTTGCTTTAATTTTAGGAATTCGTTACAATTAAAATAACTTTTAGTGGTTATCCATGAAAGAAAAAATTTTACTCATCTTTTGTACTGTCGCTGGTGAAAATGACGCTCGACACATCTCCCAGATATTGCTATCGAAAAGACTGGCTGCCTGTTGCACCTTTATGCCGGCAGTCACATCCCTTTATCACTGGCAGGGCAGGGTAGAGGAATCTCATGAAACCTTGTTACTGATTAAGACAACACAAAAAAAGTACAATCAACTAGAAAAAGAAATACAAATGCTACATACCTACGAGGTTCCAGAAATTATTGCGGTCAATATTGAAGAAGCATCACCGGCTTATGTTGATTGGTTAATTGAGAATGTCGATACTCAGGGTGAATAAATGAAGATAACCTTGGATCAATTGCAAGCAATAAAGGTAACAAGTTCCTTTGATTTCTGCTTGCTGGCACTGCGCTACTTGCAGAATTTTATAAAGAACGCCCCTATCAAAAATATGGATAATTTTTTGCTGTCGTTAAATGAACAGGGCCGTTCTCTTATTAAACTGCAACCGAATATGGCTAACCTGAAAAAGAAAATCTCAATGGTAATTTATGTTGTAAAAAAGGCCATGAAGACCAAGAAAACAAATGCCGAAATAATCAAATATACTCTGGAGAAGATCGCAGATTTGCTTGCTCTGGCTGAACAAAACAAGGATAGAATCGCCACAGCCGGCAGTAAACTGATAACACCTAATGCCAGGATTGTGACTATCGGCAATAGTGTTCTGGTTTCCGAAATTTTAATTACAGCTTTTAATCAAAGACGTAAATTTGAAGTATATTGTTTAGAGAGTGCCCCGACACGGGAAGGTATCATTCTTGCTGAAGCGATAGCCCGCAAGGGAATTTCTACTTTTTTGACTGGGGACGCTAGTATGGGCGTTATTCTGCAGCAAGCCACTTTGATTTTATCTGGTGCGGTTCGTATTTATGAAGATGGCTTCGTCAATAAAATAGGTACTCTGCCACTGGCGATTACAGCCCGTTCCATGAAATTACCTTTTTATCTGGCCTGTGATACAGATAAGATATTGGGTGAACGGGAATATGCTGTACGATTTTATAAGCATGATCCTGATGAGATTTATATTCCCCGGAATAAAAATATTAAAGTCCATAATGTCTATTATGAATCGATACCCTTGAGTATGTTGACCAAATTAATCACCGAAGACGGGGTATTTGATCTGGTTGAATTTAAAAACTGGTATTTAAAGGATTAGTAAAATGAAAACAGGTATGTTTCTCGCTGAAATTGATCCCTCCGGTAAAATTGAAATTCCAGTAGAGATCCGTGACCGTTTAAGTCTTACCGAAGGCGACAAAGTTGAGATTTCGCTTAAAAAAATTCGCAGTAAGCGTTTAGAGCTCATTATTCGTAAGAATCCTTTACACAAAATTTTACTTTTACCGGAATTAAAGGAAACTACAACTAAATATGATTAAAGTTTTCATCGATTATTCTGGTTGGTACGCGCTGATCAATTCCGATCACCAATACCATAACCAGGCCAAAGAATATTTCCAGCAACTGTTAGATTCTAACAGCAGGTTATATTCCAATGTGGAACAAATCGATACCGCCATCACCCTGATAAAAAAAGAATGTGGTCTTGATCTGGGGATTGAATTTACGCGTTTGATTGAAGACGCTGTCTTATCTACCAATCTACGTTTATCCTGGCCTACCAGGCGTTTACGCCGGAATAGTTTAAAATTATTCTTTTCAATTAAAGATTCAATGGTAAATCTCCATCATTGTTATATATTTGAAGAAGTAAAAAAGAAAAAAATAAATATAATTTTTTCTTTCGATGATGCGCTAAAAACATTTGCAATACCTTTAATGCCTCAGATCTAATATGAGTACGCAGTCTTTTTTTTATCAAACGTTTCTTACTGAACAGGATAATAATATACTGTTCATCGGTGGCGGTGGAAAATCTGCTTTAATAAAAAAGCTGGCCTATGATGCTAAAAGTTATGGCAAAACAACTATCATCGCCTCGCTTTTTCCCCTGGCTGCTCCTTATGAATCGAGTACCTTGATCAGTAAAGACCCTGTACTAATACGTAAACAACTTAAAAGTGAGTTGGAAAAGTACAAAATAGTTTTCATCGGTAAAAAGATCGATAAGAATTATATACTACCATTCAGCAAGTCGGAATTGGAAAAAATAATGAGGAACAATCCGGCCGATCATTTTTTTGCCGAAGCCGATAATACTAATGGCCGGTCTCTAAGCGGTTATGAAAAGGTTGATCTGACCATACCGTTTATGGTCCATACTGTGATCAATGTTGTAGGTGCCGATGTTATTAACCAGCGCCGTAATGAAAACTGGACTTTATCTCGTAATAGATTCTTGTTACAGGACTCCTTTTTGACTCCGCATAATCTGGCTGCTATGTATTTAGCTCATCCTAAATTGATTAAGATCAGAAAGAAATACGGGCAATTGATATTTTTCCTGAATAAAGTTGAAAATTTACTGGTTGAAAATTTAGCTATTCAATTGACCAAGAGATTAAAATTAGGTGGAATTGAAAAAGTTGTTATGGGTAGTATTTTTAACTCAACACTGCATCAATTAAAATGATTCCTTTCCCCTGGAACTCCAAGATCGTGATCATGGGAGCGGGGGATCGGGGTACTGCCGCAGCCCTGCGTCTATACCATTCAGGATTCCATCCTATACTGCTGGAACGAGCTCAGCCTACCGATCTCCATTTTATTCGTAATTTTTCAGATGTGGTCTATAGTGAACGAAAGACGGTTGAAAATGTGCAGGCCGAGGTAGTATTGCCGGCAACCGCTGACCGAAATTTGAACGAACAGTTACAGAATTGTTCGGCAAACCGGATTATACCGGTTATCAATACTCTGACTGCCGGGGATAAGGAAATATTGAAACGTTTAAAACCTGATATTTTAATCGATTGTACACGGTCTTTTTCAAAAACCAGAACAACAGATCTGGATTGGGGCGATTTTCCGTGTGTGATTCGGATTGGATTTATTTACAACGTGGGAGTGGATAGTCATTATGTGATTGGTGATTTTCAGCAATACCATGGTATGGTTTTTAGCAGCCGACATCAAATAACTCCAGAATATCCTGCCCTAGATAATGTTTTAAAATCTCCTCTGGAAGGGGCATTTCAGACAGAAAAAAGGATAGGGGATCAGGTACAGGAACGGGAAAAAATTGGTTTAATTAATAATATTAATATTCTGGCTCCCCACGTCGGCTATATTACAGGCTTATTGCACAGTGGTCATTTCGTGCTTTCCGGACAACCGCTTTTTGAGTTGATCAGTTATCAAAAAACCAGAGAGGCACTTACCATGCTACCGGCAAATTGCCGCTCCATTGCTGGTGGGATCATGGAAGCGGTTTTAAGAAATCTTTCCGCGAGTGTTTAATATTATAAATCTACAATCTCACTCTATAATATTTAAATAATTACTTGAACTATTTATAAATATATAATTTACTTTAGATATTTTCTTACTTTATTCTATTCGTACTTATTTTTTCAAAATATTGCCTAAATCAAATATTTTTAGATGAATAATTTTTATTCTTTAGTATACTGTAATTGTTCTGACTGAAATATTTCGTTTATATAAAAACCACAAAGAGATATAAAATATAGATCGAGCGATATTTTATCTATTAATAATGTATAATTATTTACAGATTGCTTTTATCTATTTTTCTGCAAGTTTAATCCTGGATGAATCTAATAATATCTTTCTTTTTCATCTTTATCCATGAATTTATCAACGAATTTACTGCTTTTAGCCTTGAAGTCATCTATGAATATATTCTTATATTTTTTATGTAGTTGGCTCATCAATTGAAAGGCTTTTTCCGGGTCTTTTGGTAGTTCTTGTGGATGACATGAAAAGTATATTCTGATATATTCACTAACCATCATATCTTTATCCATTTTTATCTCCTTGTTTATTTTACTATATATTTTAATATATATAATACTTTTTTTTAAGCAGGGTAGCGTTATGCTCAACCCTTATAGATACTTTTAAATTTAGTTAACACTCCTTTTATCAGAATTTATAGAAATCTTTTCCATCATGCAATTATAACGATTGTAATAATTACTCCGACAATATTTCAGATAATATCGATTTAAAATGCTAAGCACATTTTGTTTTCTTAAACACTTATATTTGTTTCAGATAGGGCATCTTCATTCTAATATATTAGTTTACATAATATATATTATAGAACAAATGTTAGTGATTAAAAGATACTGTACTGACCAGTATCATTAAAATATGTAGATATGTGCTTGGCTTTATTTTTGGCTGAATTCAAAGAAGCGGCTTCGATAATCTTGATCCCCGCACGTAAATACTTTACCGCTTGTTCAGGATATGTCTTTAAACACTCCTGTAATTTCTGCTCCAATAACTCCCGACTCTCGGCTGAAACTACCATCTCATTGGCATTCGTATAAAATTCCTTCCGTGCTTCCTTCTTATCGCGGACTGCAGAATTTGCCGTTAAAGCGTACCACATACCAGATTATAATATTAAATGTAATTGAGAAATATAAAACTAAGCAGTGTCGCTGCTGTTATTGATAAAAAATTAACCCAATCATTGTTTATAAATACATTACCAGTGATTAACCGCGCTTCTTGCTGACAGTGAATCCTTTTTTCGGTATTTTTATGACAAAGTTGACATTGATACTGAGCTTGAATAGTCGCGCCAATATAACTGTCTATAAAACTGCCTAAAACTCCACAACAGACCACAATCCATATTATCTGGACCTGCAGCTGACCGGATTTTCTAAGAAAATACAAACCAGCTATTAAAATAATCGCACTGCCACATACCGCCGCGAAACTACCTAAAATCGAAATAGCACCGGAATAACCTGGTGATACAGGCTTGAAATTAGTGATTAAACGCGGCCTGGACCTGGAAAATACCCCTAATTCTGTGGCCCAGGTATCAGCCGTGGCCACAGCCACCGCCACCAAATACACAGGATACCAATCGTCACGCTGCAGTACAAAGATTAAAATCATCAAAATACCGGCTATTCCTCCGTTGGCCAGTACCTGATACATATCTCGTACACCACTTTTTTCAAAAGAACTCTCCATTTCGGCCTTTCTCTTCCGGCCAATCTTGGATAAAAAACTGGAAAGAATAAAAAATACCAGAATGGGTACTGTATATTTAATGCCACCAAAACCAAAAATAATACTGCCCAGCAGAAATGTCACCACTGCCCCATTCCGTTTTAAAAAACGCAACCGGCAACTGACGATGGCTACCAGAGCAGCCAGGATGATACCCAGCGTTAACTGGATCTGCAGACCTTCGGCTGCTGGCCCTAAAAAACCGTATAAAAATAGTGCCGCTATCAGCGGGACGGAAAGATTATCAGATCCCTTTTTGGAAATGAGTTCGGCGGCCGTAACTACAATTCCCACCAGGATGGCCAGTAACAGATTCTCACCCAACCTGTGGACGATCAGAAATTGTGTCCCGGTAAACAATAAAATAATGCTGGTAACAAACATGGTAAGGGAACCAGGAATCGATTTGCGCTCTTCATAAAAAACATAAAACTTAGACGCAAAATTGTTACCAACCAAAGCAGCCATTGCATCGGCAATGACCATGATCAGTGTAGCTAATACAAATATGATTTTATAGGCGGGCCATAGAAAAACATCCAGCAGCAAAATTGAGATTGGATAATATACCGTACCATAGGATTGATCATTGGGATGAATTCCAGTCAAATGTCGTGTTTTAATGGCCCAGTAATTGATACCGATAAATAATGACGAAAGAATGATCAGAGGCACCTTACTGCTAAATATCAATGGAGCGGCACAGATTGACAAACCGACAATAAGGTGTACCGCTTTACGGGAAATAGTACGGTTCCATCCCCACTTCTTTGTAGCCGGCTCGAAGAAGAATAAGAAACAGATTATAAATGACAGTGCTGCGCCGGTCCA
>CAYSHN010000098.1:0-10036 GCA_964430815.1 uncultured Calditrichota bacterium
GGGAAAATGGATACACTAATGTGGAAATCAATAATTCCACTTTATCCGAAGCGGCGCTGATTGAAAAAGTACAGGCCGTCCATATGGTTGGAATCAGATCCGCTACAAAACTTAATCAGCGGATATTAGAACATGCTCCCAAATTGATCGCTATCGGCTGCTTCTGCATTGGAACCGACCAGGTAGACCTGGAATATTCAACAAAATTAGGTATTTCGGTTTTTAACGCTCCCCACTCTAATACGCGTTCGGTGGCTGAATTGGTAATCGGTTTGTCGATCATGCTGATACGCAGCATTTTTCCAAAAAGTATTGCGGCGCATAGTCACAAATGGATCAAATCAGCCAAGGGCAGCAATGAACTGCGTGGAAAAATAATCGGCATTATCGGTTATGGCCATATTGGTTCCCAGGTTTCCATATTGGCCGAAGCATTCGGCATGCAGGTCATCTATTACGACATTCGCACCCGTTTACCTTTGGGAAATGCCAAACAAATTGATAGCCTGGAAGATTTATTAAAAATTGCCGATATCGTTACACTGCACGTTCCGGAGGATGAAACAACCATCAGGATGCTGAACCAGGAGCGTTTGGCTTTAATGAAAGATGAAGCCTGTTTATTAAATGCCAGTCGCGGCCGGGTGATCGACGTCGAGGCACTGGCCGGATTCCTGAAACAGGGAAAATTTCGTGGCGCTGCGGTTGATGTCTTTCCTTTTGAACCTCTTTCGACCCAGGAAAAATTTGAATCACCGCTGATCGGTATTGAAAACGTCATTCTTACTCCGCATATCGGCGGTTCTACCCTGGAAGCACAAAAGAATATCGGTACAGAGGTGGCAACTAAACTGGTAAATTTCAGCGATCTGGGCAATACCGAAGGATCGGTCAATTTTCCCAATGTCAATTTGCGCCGTAATGAGAAAGCTACCCGGCTGTTGCATATTCATGAGAATCGACCGGGTATGCTAAAATCGATCAACGCCATCATAGCCAACCGGGGTATTAATGTTTCCGGTCAATATCTGGAAACGAAAAAAGAAATCGGTTATGTGGTATTTGATATTGAACCGCTCTCTTCGCGTGAACAATCGAAAGACCTGCGGGCGGCATTGGAGAATATCGAAGGTACTATCCGCACCAGAATTTTATATTAAGACCTATCCGGATCTAGTTAAAAAGAGTATCTGATTATGGAAATTAAAACCTATGACCCATTCCCAAAAGCTATTATCCTGATCTCAAGTCTTTTTTCATTGGTCATATATGCTCTGGGGATATTTATCCTGGCCAGGTTCGGACTCTGGCTGGTTTTACTTTATGTCCTGTATTGTTTATGGTTGGAATTCAGAATTTTGCAAAAAAGTTGTGTTAATTGCTATTACTACGGTAAGCGCTGCGGCCTGGGTAAAGGGATAGTATGCTCATGGTTTTTTAAACAAGGAAAAAATGAAAAATTTAATATCACCAATTTTTCCTGGCTGAATATTTTGCCGGATTTTATGGTAACAATAGTCCCATTAATTTTCGGTATAATTGCTTTAATACAGAATTTCTCCTGGATAGTCCTGCTGGCACTTCTGGTTTTATTGATCCTCGCCACCGCAGGTAATTCCATCATCAGGGGTAATTTTTTATGCCGTTATTGTAAACAAAGAGAGTTAGGTTGTTCGGCAGAGCAGTTATTCAGCTCCTCAAAATAAGTAGTACTCACTCACCTTAACGCCAATTTCCTTCAAACCATAATTAATTAAAGAATAAAGAATTCCTCAATATAATCGAATATCATAACAGAATAACCAGGAGGAGGATTTCTATCATGAAAACTCTTGCCTTCAGGCGTAATTTTTCGTTGATAATAATTATGATCATAATCCTCAGTTCATGTAAAAACAGCACTGAGCCGGTGAAGATAGTTCAAACCGGCATCATCGGCCATTCATCCGCCAGTTTGACGCTACTTACTTCAGCCGCCATTGAAAAGGCAAAAAGCAAATTACATATCGCCTACGGTCACACTTCACATGGCAGTCAACTTACGACCGGCATGGCCGGTTTATACGAGTGGAAGGGATCTCTTTATGCCTTCAATAATGGCGGTACTAACGGTGCCCTCGATTTGCGTGACAGCCCCTTTTCAGGTGCCGCTGATCTGGGCAATCCCGACCGCACCGCCTGGGCTAGCGCTACACGGAATTATCTTGACAGCCAAAGCGATATCAATGTGATTATCTGGTCGTGGTGTGGTCAGGTCAGTTCGGCCACCGAAAATGATATCAATACTTACCTTACCCTGATGAATGAATTGCAGCAGGATTATCCCAATGTCAAATTCATTTACATGACCGGACATTTGGATGGCAGCGGGGTCGATGGAAATCTGAACCAGCGCAACGAACAGATCCGGACATATTGTAAAAATAATGGAAAAATACTTTATGATTTTGCCGATATCGAATCGTACGATCCGGATGGCCAGACAAATTATATGCTGCTGGATGCCAACGATGCCTGTGATTATGACAGTGATGGTAACAGTTCACGCGATGCAAACTGGGCCATAGCCTGGCAAAATTCCCATACCGAAGGGGTGGATTGGTATAATTGCACTTCACAACACAGTCAACCGCTAAACGCCAATCGCAAAGCGTATGCGGCCTGGAATTTGTGGGCGGCACTGGCTGAGTAAGACAAAAGATTAAAGAAAAAAGATAAAAGAGGCACTAAGGTACTGAGTAGGGGCGCATTGCAATACGCCTTGAGTCCCTTAGTACCTGATTAACGAACTACATTCTGTCATCCCGGGACTTAACCCGGGATCCAGCCTGAATTTAAGCAGAACTTTTTATAGCTTTCAAAAAAGATATCACAGAAGTAATTTATCACTAAAAATGGAGTAATCATCTATGCCACAGCGTCCCGTAGCTCTGGTAACCGGTTCCAGCCGCGCCATTGGTATCGGTGCTTCGATTGCAGCAGCCCTGGCAGAATCTGGTTGGGATGTTGCCATTACTTTCTGGCGTCCTTACGATGCCGCGATGCCCTGGGGCAGCAACCCGGAAGAAATTGATTCGCTTCAGGTAAAATTAAAAAGTTTTGGCACTAATACTACTGCCATCGAAGCTGACCTGTCGCTAATCGAATCGCCGTCACGAATCTTTGATGCCGTGGAACACGACCTGGGTGCAATCAGTGCCCTGGTCATGTCACATTGTCACTCGGTTGAAACCGACATAATGACCACTAGTGTCGAAAGTTTTGATTTGCACTTTGCGGTGAATGCCCGGGCCACCTGGTTGCTGGTGAAGGAGTTTGGCCGGCGCTTCCGCAGTGAACCGGGAACCGGGCGGATCATCGCCATAACCAGCGATCACACCGCCGGCAATCTCCCCTATGGTGCCAGCAAAGGGGCCATGGATCGTATCGTGCTGGCAGCGGCCCGGGAATACCGCTCGAAAGACATTACTGCGAATGTCATCAATCCCGGTGCAACCGACACCGGCTGGATGTCAGAAAAACTGATGACTGCAGTCAAGCAAAATACCCTGTCCGGGCGTGTTGGACTGCCGCAGGACTGTGCTAACCTGGTTAGATTTTTATGTTCGAAAGAAGGTAGCTGGATTAATGCTCAACTGCTTTACAGTAATGGCGGTATTCAGTAATTTTAAAAGGCTGACAATCCAAATCCAGCCGACCTTCAGGCGCCGGCAATCAATTAAAGCGTTATGTTGCTTTAAGAGATGTGATATGCTTAAAATCATTCAAATATCTATGATTTTATTAATTATAGGTTGTGGTTCATCGATCCCGACGAAAGAATACGAAAAGTTTTTTAAATTAAATTCCTTTAAACCCAAAGATATTTCACAAATAACTGGGATTTATCAACAGAGTTCAGGTTTAGATGGTAATTATTTAATTTTAAGATCTGACAGCACATTTTTCTATAATCATTGGACTGATTTGTTCGGTAATCCGATAAAAGGATACGAAGGTGACTATTATATCTCTGGTGATACTTTAGCCTTAATATTCAAATCAACAATTTACACGGATTCCACTTTTATTCATGACAATCTTAACAAGCAACAAATAATTAAAAATATAATATTTCATGCCAATATGTCTGCAATGTATAGTCCTTCATTTCTAATTAATTATAATGATAATATTTTCATTATGGCCCGCTGGGAGAGAGATTTTTGCAGAAATAATTATTCTCAAATTGAGGCCTTTTTAAAATATGATATATACAAAGGTCAAAAGGTAGGAAAAACCTTATTAATAAAATCGGAATGACCATAACTGGAAATTAAAATAGTTTGCCATAAAACGATTCGCAGCAGTCACCGTTCGTCGTCAGGATTTCTAACAAATAGGTTACCTCAATGTAGATATAAAATTAAGGGCGAATACAGGTATTGATCTATAATAAAAACCGTTTAAAGGAAGTTTTTATGAAAAGTTTAATTATACTTATTTCAACAGTCTTCATTTTTTCCTGTAGTTCAACACAAAATTTGGTTTTACAGAAAACTCTGGATGGTAACTTCTATTTTGATGATTTAGAAATGAGAATTTCATTGCCGGATGCTTGGAGGCAATCCGGCCAAAAAGAAAGACATGGTTCCAGCACAGGCTACAATTTTATCAGAGAATCAATCAAGGACACAAATGATGTGCCTATTTTACCATTTATGGGGATTATGTATGAGGATGTTCCTGACGATCTCAATGTAATCATGTATTCAGCTGTTCAACGGAGTAATCTACCGCCTTTTCAAATTATAGAAGTTATTGCCAGTGATCAAAATAAATACAAATTGAAATATGGTCTGGCCTATTTAGCAAAATATATTGATGGCAATAGCGTATCACATAAAATATTTATTATTCATATGACAAATAATAACGGTAAGGGAGTACAGATCATCATTGATGGTACTGAATCTGTTTATGATTTAATGGAAAAAGAGTATATCAATATTATCGATTCAATAAAACTAGATTAAATTCTAATTAGAATCATATTAAATAGAAAACATAATAGTCACGGAGAAAAGTAATATCAAGCGAATCATATTTATTGTCTTCATATTTTCACTCAGCAGCTGTAATATGCAAAACAATATGCTTTATTATCCAAGTAAAGAAAAGCCCACTCAAGATCTCTTGACTGCTTATCACATTCAGTTTTGGGGCAGCGTTTTTGATGATTATCGTGGATATGCCAGTACTATAACGATTTCGAACCCAAAAGGTACCATAATAGTTTTTCACGGTAACGCTGGTTCTGCTGCAGATAGGGCATATTACGTGCAAGTGTTGGCGCCTCTTGGGTATCGTGTCATACTCGCTGAATATCCTGGATACGGAGGTAGAAATGGAGATCTCGGTGAGACGGTATTCGTCAGCGATGCAAAAGAGACTATACGTCTCGCCTTCGAACAATTCGGGGCACCTATTTTTCTGTTGGGTGAATCCCTGGGTTGTGGAGTGGTGGCAGCAGCGGCAAAAGATACATCTTCAGATGCATCTGTTCAGATCTATGGAATTATCCTGATCACACCCTGGGATACACTAGTGTCTGTGGCTAAATGTAAATTCCCATGGCTACCGGTACGGTTATTCCTGAAAGACAGATATGACAGTATCGAAAACTTGAAAGCATTTCAAGGGAGAATCGCAATTGCCGGAGCCGAACACGATGAGGTAATTCCCGTTCATCATGCCCAGGCATTATATCAAGCGCTGCCAACTAATAAAAAAATGTGGATCATCCATGGGGCCAGCCACAATGATTGGTTCGATCATGTTAGTCCGGCTTGGTGGCAAGCTATCATGGATTATATAGAGGGACGCATTGATTAATGGGAGTAACACAAATATCAGGCAAGCGTTTTTGTGTTTATAGAACAAGGGTGCTCGAAATCAAACTTGTCAAGTTTTTAATATAATTGCCAACACCCGCCAAACCGCTTAGCGTGGTGTTGAGCTTTGGAGGTAAACATGAAGATGAAAAAATTTTCAATTGTATTGGTTGTATTTATTATGGGTTGCGCTGGGATACCTGAAAATGTAAAACCCGTTGATAATTTCAAATTGGAGAAATATCTGGGGAAGTGGTACGAAATTGCCAGGCTGGATCATTCATTTGAACGAGGTTTGACCAAAGTAACAGCAGATTACAGTTTACGGGATGACGGCGGTGTCAAAGTATTAAACCGCGGCTATTCAACTGATGAAAATTCATGGAAAGAAGTAGAAGGAAAGGCATATTTTGTTAAAGGTTCAGATCAGGGTTACCTGAAAGTTTCTTTCTTCGGCCCCTTTTATGGTTCTTATATCGTTTTTGAACTTGACCAGGAGAATTATCAATATGCACTCGTCTGCGGTCCTAAAAAATCTTATTTGTGGATTCTGGCCAGAGAACCAAAAATAAACGAAGATATAAAAGATATGCTTATCGCAAAAGCAGCAGCAGCGGGCTTTGAAACAAGCAAATTGATATTCGTCGATCACAACTAGTTACCTGACTTTTCATTCCAGACGACGACTTCGACGCACCTGAATTCAAACGTTGGGCAGTATAATAAACATAGCAAAGGAGAAAAGCATGAAAAAGTATGGCGCAGAATTCTTTGGAACCTTTTGGCTGGTTCTTGGCGGGTGCGGCAGTGCGGTGTTAGCCGCTGCATTCCCTAATGTGGGCATTGGTCTGCTGGGCGTTGCACTGGCCTTTGGCTTAACTTTGTTGACGATGGCCTTCGCCATCGGGCACATATCCGGCTGCCATCTTAATCCAGCTGTTTCGTTGGGTCTCTGGGCTGGCGGTCGATTTCCAGCAAAAGAGTTACTACCCTACATTGTTGCACAGGTCCTGGGTGCAATCGTAGCTGGTGGTGTTTTGTATCTCATTGCCAGCGGTAAGCAGGGCTTTGATCTATCCGCCGGTTTTGCTTCAAACGGCTACGGTGCCCATTCACCGGGTGGGTATAGTTTGCTGGCGGCGCTGATAACTGAAATTGTCATGACCATGATGTTTCTCCTGGTCATTCTGGGTGCCACTGACAAGCGGGCACCGCAGGGTTTTGCGCCGATTGCCATTGGATTGTGCCTGACTCTAATCCACTTGATCAGCATTCCGGTAACGAACACATCAGTAAATCCTGCACGCAGTACGGGTGTAGCTGTGTTTGCAGGTGATTGGGCAATTCCACAACTTTGGCTTTTCTGGGTGGCCCCGATCATTGGCGGTATGCTTGGCGCTGTAATTTATCGTTTTATCGGTAGTGAACAAAACTAGCCAGGAAAATGCCTAACCAAATGCTCCAGTGGACGCGGCAGACCGGTCTCGCTGGACTCTGACGATGGGATTTGCCTTCGGTCCATTTTGCTTCACCAGACGCCTGCAGCCCGAAATGATTATCATATTGTGCGTATTGAGCAGCGCTGGTGAGCAATGGAGGTTAGACAGCAGATAATAACAGTGCAACTACTGGATTGAAGGAGAAGTAATGGCCATTAAAATCGTAAGGCTAGGTAGCCCAAGAGAAGAAGGAGAAGGACTGCGGATAGGTACAGTAAGGCGTCCTCCCCGAGGAGTTCGAAAGGAAGATTACTCTTCGAAGAATATTTATGATATTTGGTTTCCCAATCTTTCCCCTAGCGAGTCCTTGTTGAAGGTGGCTCATGCTGCAAATGATGAAAAATCGTGGAATGCATTCAAGCGAAGGTTCTTAGCTGAGTTGAAATCTCCTGCGGTGAGTAAAGATCTGGATTTATTGGCTGCGCTATCCCATCAAACAAATATGTCAATCGGCTGCTATTGCGAGAATGAGAACCGCTGCCACCGTTCAAGTTTGAGGGAGCTTCTTGTCAATCGAGGGGCTGATGTCAGGTAGGATTAGGTTCAGTATCTAATACAGCTTGGAGCGGGTCTGGCAGGTGACTGGCGGACGATTAAGCAATCTCATTAGTAAAAAACCTATAGACTAAATGAGTCACTTCCTAGCGACGATTGATCGCTCAGAAACCGCTGTATTTAGATAGTGGCTACTGAGTATCAATTAATAAAAACTGAAATTCAAAACTGTCCGTCTGGTATTAAAAACATAATAATTTTATTAATAAAAATATTAGTATTTACATAGTTTTAACATTATCTTTTAATTACGATTACTTCGCCAGTTGATTCGAATGCAAGTAGAGGTACCGTTTAATTTAATTCATCAAAATTTAGAATAGATCAACAATTCATGGGCATGAAAATATGAACAAATCAATACTTCCCGTATCATTAATCATCCTGTCAGGTTTGGTTTCTATTACTCATCCACAGAGTACGGCTGACCTGACTATCAACGAATTTATGGTCTCCAACGTACTGGCCCACGAAAATACTAACGGCGATTATGAAGACTGGATTGAGATTTACAATTCCAGCAATTCCCCGGTCGACCTGGCCGGTTATTATATGACCGATGATCTGGATGCCGCAACCTACTGGCAAATACCAACCGGTCAACCGGCTAAAACAACTGTGCCCGCCAATGGTTTTCTGGTTTTCTTCGCTGATAACAATCCTGAACTAGGCGCCGATCATCTTGGTTTTAAATTGGATAAAGACAACGAACAGATCTATCTGCTGAACACCGACGGATTCACCGTAATTGACGGTATCTCCTACCAGGACCAATTCCGCGATATCTCCTATGGACGTTATCCCGATGGCAGTGGCTCATGGTATTATCAAACCGAAATTACACCCGGTGAAATTAATAACAATGGTTACACTAATTACACCTTCTCCCCTGTCATTGAACAGAATGCGGGTTTCTATACAGCCGGTTTTAATCTCACCATGCAACCGGCTCAGGTTGGAGATCAAATCAGGTACACGCTTGACGGCGAGGATCCCGACGAATATTCTGCTCTGTACAGTCAGGCTATCCCTGTCAATCAAACCGTAATCCTCAAAGCACGCACTGTTAATCCGGGCGCCCTGCCCAGCCAGATTGCCACTCGCGCCTTCATTGTCGATGCCAGTTATGAATTGCCGGTACTGGCTTTGATGACCGATCCCAAAAACCTGTACGATCCGGTCACTGGTATTTATGTTCATGATTACGACGGACGTGCCTGGGAACGCTTTGCTGAATTGGAATACTTTAAAGATCAAGCCCTGCAATTTCATATACCCTGCGGCATACGCATCCAGGGCAATACCGGTCCGACCGAATATAATAAAAAATCATTCCGGACCTATTTCCGTGAAGGTTTCGGGTGGGCTCATCTGAATTATAATCTTTTTCCCCGCGACTCCGTACAGGTTTTCAATTGTCTGGTCCTGCGCTCCGGTTATGATGACAGCCTGGAACCTACCGGATCAGGAAAAAATGACAAAGCCACGCTGCTGCGCGATCCACTGGTGACGGAATTGTGGCGCCAGACGGGCTATCTCACCGCACAAAGCAGTTTCGCCGTGATGTACCTTAATGATGGCTTTCACGGTATTTACGACATCAAACAGAGTATCGATGAAAACTTCGTGATGGATCACCTGGGTTACGGCGATATTGACCTGGTGCGCACCCGCTGGGATTCGACTCAACTGGTTTATGGAGTAAAAGATGAATGGGAGGAATTGATCAGCTTCTTCCAGAATAATACTTTCAGCAGCGACGCCAAAATAAGCGAGGCTGCTCAGTACATGGATCTGGTTAATTTTATCACCTTACAGGCCCTGATGCATGCCGTCGAATTTCAAGGCTGGGCTTACGGCACCTTCATGTTCAGGAATAAACTTCCCGGAGCCGTATGGGAATGGACCATCTGGGATGCCGACCGCTCTTATAGCAATGTGAACTGGAACGGTTTCACCAACCAGTATAATCCCCTAGGCCTCTCTTTCGACAATACAATAACAAAGAAACTACTGCAAAATCAATCTTTTAAAAACCGCTTCATCAATCGCCTGGCCGATTTGTTAAATACAGTATTCAGTTCACAGAATATGGAATCGATCATCGAT
>CAYSHN010000099.1:0-9933 GCA_964430815.1 uncultured Calditrichota bacterium
CCAGGAAATAAAATCTGTTCAGAAGGAATCCAGATCACAATATTATCCATAGAATGGGCGGCTCCTAAATAATAGCATTTGACTATTTTATCACCGAAATCTAGTTGCAGGGAATCCTCGAATCCATGGACTGGCACCGGCAAGTTTTTACTCATGGCTATATTGATGGTCAGTTGGTTCGCATACGACTCGATTTCTAAACTCTGCAAATATCCCAATCCCCCCATACAGTCCGGATGGTAATGATTAGGTACAAAACCGACAATTTTTAATTTCAATGAATCGGTAATCCAGGAAGTCAACTCCCTGGTCAATGAATCGGTCCAGGGCGTATCAAACAGGATTGCTTGTCCCTGATCGGCAAAGATCAATCCGTTAGACGGGAATCGACCAAAATCCGGTAATCCATAATAGGATACGTGAACATAAGCATTTTCTGAAATTTTAATTAACATAAGATCATTCGAGATCTTTGTTGTCTCATTTGTTTGGGCATAACCTGATAATTGGATCAAAGTAGTTAAACACGCTATTAATATTGCTTTCATATATTATATCCTGCTTGCAAATTCATAGAATAACCGGGGCCACAGGCGAAACGGTATGCCAAAATCGATACCGTTGCGAATAATAATAATCTTTTTTTGCGGTGAAACATAAATATACTGTCCCAAATTACCCGCAGCATGGAAATCACTTTTACCGCCTGGCCGCTTATCCCCCCACCATAAATATTTGTAATAATGTCCCAGGGAGTTGAACCAGGGATCATCCTGGTAATAACTGTCTGGTTTCTCTTCCGGTTGTGTGGCTTCCTCAACCCAGAGCTCGGATACTATTTGCTTACCATTCCAGCAGCCATTGTTGAGGAACAACCTCCCGAGTTTGGCAAAATCTATTGCCCGCGCATTAATCCCCACCAGCATTTTTTCAAAATTTCCCTTTTTACTATCGATGCTCCATGAACCGGCATATTCCATTCCCAGCGGCGACCACAATTTTTCTTGTAGGTATTCCGTTACAGATTTCCCGGTTACCCGTTCAAGAATCATTCCAATCAAAGGCGGATGATAATCGTTATAACGAAAATACTTGCCCGGAGAATCGATGATGGTTGTGTTCTCCAGTGTGTTCTTTCGTAATTCTATCGAGTGATAGGTTATATCGTCATCATTGACCGGCGAATCCTGGTCATACCTGATACCTGCCGACATCATCAGTAGATCTGCGATCGTGATGGCGGTAAATCGCTCATCCCGACGGAGTAGTTCTGGAAGGTATTTCGTTATCGGATCGGCGACACTACCGACAAGCCCTTCATCAATAGCGATGCCCAGCAAGGTAGAAGAAAAAGATTTGGCTATGGAGAACGAAGTAACAAGTGAATCCGGTCCGAAGCCGTTAAAATAACGTTCATAGATAATCGTGTCATTCTTGATTACGATGAAAGCAGCCGTAAAGGTCCTGCTTAGAAACTGTTCGAGATTGTCAATTTTTTTACCAATCCAATATTCCATAGACTCAAAAATCGATTTTACCTTTTGTTCTTGCAGGTGTTTGGCAAAGTGATAAGGTATACTGCTTGCTTTCAGCGGATGAGAGGGAAATACCAGATAATCGAAAGAAGTAGCTTCACCCCATGCACTTAACTGGGCATCAAATGTAAGTGTGTCGAATTGCAAACCTAACAGTACTTTTTGCAGATGAATTTCCTGGGCGATGGCTGCAATTGTATCGTCACTATCCCGACCTCGATCTATGGTAGTGAATTCGATCTTGGCGAATTGTGATAAATGAGGAGCCCTTTGCGGAAGGATTTCCGGAAAATCTACTTCTTCTGACCTTCGACTGATAAAGCGAGCTACCTTGATTCCCATGATAACTTTTTCCTTCCAGGTAAAGGCAAGATTTCTGAAGGGGATAGCTATTTCCGCTGTCCACCCATCGGCCGTAGGTCTGGCAGCATCTGACCATTGCATATTATAGATCATGTCGGGACTACCATCAGCATTGAGCATTCCATCTGTTTGAATACCACGGGGATTAATAAGAAAAAAGAAAGCACCCAACTCATCGTTATAGCTATCTAAACAAAAGGCAATCCAGTCGTCGTTCACGGGATTATCCATTCTGGCATTTGTATCTCTGATCTGATCGGGGTGGCCGTCGTAACAATAGAATCCAATATAAATATTTTCGTGATCATAAGTAAGATGTACAGTTGTACGTTCTGAAGGCGATTCGCCTGGAAGCGGGTGCATTGTTTTAAAATCTTTGAATATCGCCGCATGCTTCCACATTACCTCATTCATGGTACCATCGATAAGGGGAGGTGTACCTGTTTTGGGTATATCGTAAAGCTGTTGTGCCGATAAAGTGAAAAAAATACCGCTAAGTATAATTAACAGTACTGAAATGTCGAGAGTCTTATTCATAAGATTTCCTGTATAATTATTTGAAGTAGGTATAGTATGGCGGCAAGGGTTATTGTCGCATTTTTCCTTTTAAAATGATTTCAGCAAAGAGAAGGATAAATAACGATAACATTGTGTTTAGCTGAAATTGCCACGGTGAAATAAGAACAATTTGAGTGAAAAAATTGCCAGCTATAGACTCCGGGCATAGCCGAAAACGATTGTTGAAATAATCAGGACGCTCAATCCTGCAATCAGAGTGATCATTGTTTTACGTTCGACCCCTTGCCATTCTTTGGCGATTAATCCCCACATGGTGCTGAACAGAATACTCGAGGACATCAGCAGGCTCCATCCGGCAACACCTTTGAGTATGGATTCACCCATACCATAGAAGAACATTTGCAAATACCAGACAGTTCCACCAAGTGCACAGAGCAGCATATTTCTAAGCACAGGTGGTTTGGCAAAATCTGTATACGTTTTATTCTTGATCTGCAGGGAAACACACCACACCACATTCACCAGGAAACCGCCGAACATGATCAGAATAAAGGTAGGGTTGTTCTCAAAAACGGGATTAGTACCGGCAGCTTTGGCGATAATGGAAATCGGTTTTCCGGCCGCCACACCCATGGCGAAGGCTGAACTCATGAATCCTGAAAATATGGCAACCGAAATTCCTTTCCTGACATTAAATTCACCGCGATCTTTTTGTGCTTGAACCGAGGTTAATTGTTTATCCTTCATCAGTCCGGCTTTACCATTGATGACAATTCCGATTAAACACAAACCAACACCGATCAGAGTTGTAATACCGGAAGATGTAGAAAAGAGATCGTTTATAGAAACGGCTCCGGGAAATAATTCCAGGAACATTGCCGGTAATATCGAAACAAATATACTCGGCAACAGGGCGCCGAAGACCAGTGTTAAACCGAGTGCAATAGCCATGCCCAGCGATATGCCCAGGTAGCGCATCGACAGGCCGAAGGTCAATCCACCAATGCCCCAGAGGATTCCGAAGATAAACGGTTTTATCATCTGCGCTGTTCCGGCTTCCGAAAAGATAGACATCAGTCCCGGTACGGTGACAAATGAAAAGACCCATGGTGCAATGATCCATGAAAATATGCCGCCGCTGATCCAGAACACTTCCCATGACCAGGTCTGGATTTTTTTGAATGGCATATAGAAACTGCCGTTAGAAAATCCCCCTAGTAAAACCAATAAAACTCCAAGTGCCGCTTCCATGGTTTACCTTTATATGATAGTTGTCATTTTTTAGGTCAGACTATTTTCTATTGCTCAAAATTCGTTTTTCATAATCCTGAATAGTTGAGATGTAATGATGCCCAACCGGAACCTGGTTCATTTCGCAATAAAAGTCCCAGACGCCGGAAAAGGGCAGAGTCTTATATTCTTCAAGTAAAGCCAGACGCTCGAAATTTCTTCCGGCGGCTTCGAACTCTCGCAATCGAACGAGTGGTGCAAGGAGGGCACTGAGAATGGCTTTTAATGTTGCCCGTGAACCTATTATGTATGCACCGATCCTGTTTATCGAAGCGTCAAAGAAATCGAGACCAAGGCAGACTTTATCCAATTTTCCGGCCCAGACGATTTCCTGCATCAATTCAACCAGGGGATCATTGAATAGCGCTACATGATCGCTGTCCCAGCGCACACCGCGCGTGATATGAAACATAAGTTCATCGGTGAACTGGAACAGGGCTGATACCTTGTCCGCACATGATTCGGTGGGATGAAAATGTCCGATGTCGATGCAAAGCATTATGTTGTTCTTAATCGTATAGCCAAGATAAAATTCATGTGAACCGACTACAAACGATTCGCTACCGATGCCAAAAAGTTTGCTTTCGACCGAATCGCGCATATAGTTTGGATCGTACTGTCTGGCAAAAATGGTGTCGAGTGATTTGTGCAACAATTCTCGGTAATGAAAGCGGTTAACAGTAATATCTTTTGATCCGTCGGGAATCCATAGATTGTGAATAGTTCTGGATTTCAGTTCTTTGCCGATGTAGGCACTGATTTCGCGGCAGCGCAGCGCATGTTCGATCCAAAAATCGCGGATAGCTTTATCCGGATGAGCCAGTGTGAATCCATCGGCGGTTTTCGGATGAGAGAAGAAGGTGGAGTTGAAATCCATGCCCAGGTCAAGATTTTTAGCCCAGGCCACCCAGCTCATAAATTGTTCCGGACCGATAGCGTTGCGCTCAACAAATTTACTGCCCATATCACCATAGCTGGCATGAATATTGAAACGATGTTTGCCGGGTAGCAGGGAATAGTCAAATTCCAGATCGCTGCGTAACTCGCTGATCGTGCGTGCTTTTCCTGGAAAATTTCCTGTCGCCTGGATTCCACCTCCATCGAGTGTGGCATCCGGTTTTTCAAATCCGCCTACATCATCCGCTTGCCAGCAATGGAGCGATAATGAAACAGTACGAAGTTTTTTTAAGGCAGCATCTGTATCGACACCAATCTCCGCATATCGTTCTCTGGCAGCCTGATATTGCTGTTCAATTTTTTTCATAATTGTCTCACAGGTATAATGATTTGTACTGCTGGAAAATATCATTCCATTTTGCAGTCTGAGCCGGTTGGAATGTTTTTATCGGAAATGAATTCGCTATTATTTTACGTCCGGATGCCAGCGAATCGATTTTCTGCTGGGTAATTACCTGCATTAGAATATTCCCGATGGCAGTTGCTTCCACCGGTCCGGCCACAACCGGAATTCCGCAGGCATCAGCGCTAAATTGATTAAGTAATTCGTTTTTAGATCCACCACCGACGATATGCAGCAGATTGACAGGAATGCCGGTGACCGCGTTTATTTTTTCCAATATAGATTTATATTTCAGGGCCAGGCTTTCCAGAATACAGCGGGTAAACTCGCCGGGTGTTTGCGGTGCTTTTTGACCTGTTTTATGACAATATGCCCTGATGGATTCCAACATATCAGGGGGATTAAGAAACGAATTATCGTCTGGATTCAAGATACAGAGAAATTCTTTTGACTCAAGTGCCAGACTGACAAGTTCGTCATAATCGTAAGTATGGTCCTGGTTCCGCAGACATTTTCGTGTTTGCTGCAGCAGCCAAAGCCCCATTACGTTCTTTAAAAACCGGATGGTTCCAAACACGCCGCCTTCGTTAGTAAAATTGTTTTTCAACGATTGTTCATTGATGATCGGTTTTTGTGTTTCAATGCCGATACATGACCAGGTACCTGAACTCAGATAGGCCCAGTTGTTTTTTTGCGCGGGGATCGCTGCAATAGCACTGGCGGTATCATGACAAGCCACCGCCACGACATCCACATTTTTTAATCCTGTTTCGGTACAAATTTCCGGCAACAATTTTCCTATAACCGTCCCGGGCATAACAATCGGCACGGTTATATCTATCGGCAAACCGAGGGCAGAGAATAGCTTTCGATCATACGATTTAGTAGTGGCATTCAAAAGTTGCGATGTGGAAGCAATGGTATACTCGTTTTTCTTTACACCAGTAAGTAGAAAATTGAACAATTCAGGCATGAACAGGAGAGAACCACCGCATTTCAACGCCGGTTCGTGGGAAAGTACGGAACTGTAAAGCTGGAAGATAGAGTTAAATTGCAGGAATTGAATACCGGTAATACTGTAAAGTTCCTGTGGCGGTATTAGTTCAAATACCATCTCCGGTATTTCATTAGTACGTTCATCACGGTAACAGAAAGGAGATCCTAAAAGAGTGCTGTTGTTTGAAGCAAAACCGAAATCGACACCCCAGGCATCAATGCCAATCGACCGAAGGTCCGCATGTCCCTTTTGCACGGCAAGTTTCAATCCGGTTTTGATTTCTTCAAATAGGGCTGGTATATCCCAGTGCAAATGTCCGAGAATTTTTATCTGGTGGTTAGGAAAACGGTGTATTTCTTCGATGTGGAGTTTATGGCCATCGAAAGTGCCGATAATAGCACGTCCGCTTTCTGCGCCGAGATCGAAAGCAATATATTTTGCGAGAATCACAATAAATCTTTCGAAGATAATTTCATTATTTCTATTTTCGTTTTAACTGTTTTAATCCTATATCCCGGCGTATGCCGAAGTTCTCGCGTAACTCTAAAAGTCGCTTAACCTGCTTTTGATCAAGTTCTTTTACTTTGCCGAGCTGCCGGGCAATAAATTCAATTTTGGCAGCATGCTCCAGTGTTTCCATTTTGTGATAGGTATTTAACAGACTGTCACCAACCGTCAAAGCACCATGGTTGGCCAGTAAAAAGGCATCGTAATCCAGAATATATTTCGACAGGGACCGGAGAAGTTCGTCCGTACCAGGAGTTCCGTATTCGACCAGCGGAATTGTACCAAGTACCAGTACCGCTTCCGGCAATAACATTTTTTTGAGCGTGATTCCAGCCACAGCGAAACCGGTGGCATAAGGTGGATGGGCATGACATACACATTGTACATCCGGCCGGATTTTGTATATCTGAATATGCATTTTTGATTCGGAGGAAGGTTTCTTCTTTCCTTCAAAAATATGTCCGTTCATATCCAGGATGATCAGGTCTTCCGGCTGCATGAATCCTTTACTCACACCGGTCGGTGTAATCAGTAGCGAATTTTCGTCAAGCCGCACACTGATGTTACCGTCATTCGAAGCAACATAGCCGCGATCATATATGCGTTTTCCGATGCCGAGCAATTCGTTCTTTAATATGTCCAGATTTTCTGTCATAATTCTTTAGCTCTTATTTAATCTACTAAAAACACAAATAAAAAACCATGTTGAATAAATATAATATGTAGGGTCAAAAAGTACATAAATATTTATTAAATTTATAAAAAGTATTGTTAATATGCTTAGTTAAATAAATTTAATATACAGGGTCAAAAAGTACATATTTGTGTCAAAAAGTACATATGAGGAGGGAGGCATGACAGTTTTGCTGGTCACGGGTTCATATAATTCAGAAGGTGTTGATTTTAACTAATTTAATGGTATGCCCAGCCAGTTATATTTATAAAACAATGTTTTTCTGAATAGTTTACTCGTTTTAAAATATTTCTCCAAAAATACTTTTTGTTCATTCAAATTTATCATGGCGTTATCAATAGCTTTATTTAACTGATTTATTGCTACCAGCATGTTGGCATCGGGATTCTTTATTTCACCCAGCCGTTGCCGGCTGAGATTAAAAGAATATTCGGTAGTATCCATCATTTGGTGGATCGTACTATCAGGCAGCTGGGGTTTAAATTGATTATTTCGATAAGCAAAAAACCTGTTAAGCTGGTTGACCCCTTCGTTGTAAGTGTTTGCAGCGGTGTTATAAGTCTCCACCACGACTTTGTTATAGTAATACTCAATCTCCCTTTTATTGTCTTGCAGCTTATCAAAAATTAATGCATTCTTTACTCCATTTCGCTCAATCCTGTTACTTGAAGAAATTAATCGCTCAATATCAGATTCATTTTCATATCTGCTTAACGTATCCATAAAATTAAAAAGTGGTTTAGTTTTGTCAATTTTGAATTTTCCTTCATAAAATTCCTGATTGGTAATCGGATAATTCAAGAATTGCCATAATGGGTCAAAAGGCATGTGTGATTTAACTAATTGTTCGGGCTTGGTCTTGAAGTAATAGTTATTGACTTTCTTTATAAATTTTGAGTTCTGCAGATATCCCGATCCCCAGGTAGGATCAAAAAGATACCAGGTTGAATCGATCAATCCGGCGCACCAGGCATGGGGCATATAATCGACAAATCCCTGCTGTTTGGTATAACCTGAAATTACATATGATTTAATACCGATTTGATTGGCGATATCATTGAATAGTTCGGCATAATGCCGGCATATACCTTTCCTTGTTTTCATGACTTTTTCAATGATTTCTGTAGTATTCTGGGCAAAATTAATGGCAAACATATTTTCAACATCATATTGAATGTTTTTAGTAATCCAAATAAATGCGGCTCGCGATTTATCGGTAGGATTTGAAAAATTTAAATTAATATAACTGGCCAGCCCACTGGTTGATTGTGCCAGTGAATCAGGAATTTGTATAGCCAGCTTATTAATCTGCTGATATACGTTTTGCTTTTGAGCATTTACACTTGAAAATAATCCAAGTACAATAATCATGATAATTAATCGCATAATCTCGTTCTCACCACTGTATTAAAAGTTTTTAACTATGCTGTTTACATCATGGTAGTCTAATTTCAACAGTTCATCGATCACAGTGTATAAATATTTATAACTTTACGTTTTTGTTTTTTCCCCAATGAAACAAATGCAACATGCGGTGTAATGCCGGTGCAACGATCAAACCCACGGCTACAAGAAAAACTAAGCCGGCATAAAGCGCATATAATCCGGCAAACAGTTTTCCACCATCGGAGTGTGGTGCTTCGACTGGCCCCATTCCACCTAATAACATGGCAGCATTGAGAAATGCATCGCGCCAGGGTAATTGCTCGTAATAGTGATAGCCAAACATTCCAAGAAAAAGGGAAAAGGTGATCAAGGCCAGAGAACCTGCAGCATGCAAGAGCAGTCGGCGTATAAAGCGACATCGCGGAAGGGGTTCCTGCTGGCGTGATTCATACATATGATTAATTCCGGTTATGGGATTAATAATGGATGATGATTAAATGCTGCTATTCGATTCGGTCGTTCGCGGTCGGACTGCAAGCACAGCCTAGACTTTTAACAGTCAGGCAAGTATCTGACCTCAGCTCGCAGTATATGCTATTGTCAACGATGTCGAAAATTACTATTTTCTGTTTTCACTTTGTATCGGACTTTGTTTTTCACATCATTTCCACTTGATGGTTAGTGTTGTATCTAAAGTCGTGCTGTCAGATCTCCAGAAGCAAAAAGTATATATACCGGCATTTTTTATGGTGACGTTAAATGGCGCTTCGATACTCCAGACAACTTGCGGGCAGGGATCATTGGTTACACGTCGGGCAAATACAGAAATGGTAATAGTATTATCAGTCCTGCTATGGTCAATACCAGTAAAGGCCCAGCAGGGATCCGGGACCATGCACCTGACCACCATCGACACGGTCTGACCGGAGATGGTTGCGCTTTCGAACGCAAAGGCACTGACCGGTCTAGGATCGGGTAGTTTCTGTTCAGAATCAGTTAAACAACCTGCAACCAGCAAACAGATGGGCAAAAAAAGGCAGGCAGTTTTCATAAATATTTATCCTGTTTTCAAACACAATATACCTGATGATTACTGCATTTTAACTCTGTCTAATATATCACCACAAATATCGTATTTTAAATTTTAACGTATTAAAACCATTTTTTGCGTTTGAACAAATTTATCGGTCATGATCCGGTAATAATAGATCCCTGAAGCAAGATTGCGACCATCGAAGCGATAGGCATGCACACCGGCCGGAAGATCGCCATCGACTACCGTACTGACCCTTTCCCCCAGTGTATTAAATATATCCAGGCGTACTTTTTGTGCGAGGGGAAT
>CAYSHN010000100.1:0-9926 GCA_964430815.1 uncultured Calditrichota bacterium
CGATTACCTGGCCCTTGGCTTCTTCCATGTGTTCAACATCGATGGCCTGTACGGTAAGGAAAACCGAACGCTCACGGCCAAAAACGTCTTCATAGGCGGTGATAGGAATGACCGCCTTATTATTCTTGCTCCGGCCGAAACTCGAGGTAGCCATTTTTTCAAAGGTGCCGACTACTTTAAATTTAGTACCGGAAATCCTGACGAATTTGCCCAGCGGGTCCTCATAAGGGAATAGTTCATTAACAATATCCAGGCCTAGCACCGTTACCCGCGCATTGGATTCCACATCACTGCGTAAGAGGGCCCGGCCATTGCCTACCGGCTCGGCATTATTCACAAAATATTCCGGTTCACCGCCGGCCAGATAAAAAGTGGGATTGGTTTTTTTATCCTTATAATAAAAAGCAATATTGTAATACCAGACTTCGGCCCCGACAAACTTGACCGCCGGACATCTTTCCCTTATCGCGACAGCATACTCTTTCAACAAGTCTTTACGGTACTCGCGCTGTTCATGGCCGACATGAATACCGGCATTACGGTCATACTTTTCCACCTGGAAAACATTAGCTCCTAACCCTTGTAATTCACGGGTTATATTTTGCCGGTATCCTTCCAGTACTGAAACGATGAGTATAACCGTCATGATACCAATGGAAATACCAAGAGTGGTCAGGATGGACCTTAATTTACTTCCTTTTAATTGCGACCAGGCAACCGCTAAATTTTCCTGAATATACATCTAGAAATATCCTTATTCGTAATGTAAAGAATCGATCGGGTTCATGCGTGCTCCCTTCCAGGCTGGGTAGAAACCGGCTACCACCCCTACAAAGGTTGAAAAGCCATATCCAACCAAAATGGAAGACAGGCTGACCCCGGTCGATAATTTCATTTGGGCCAGTATCACACTTCCGCCCAGGTAACCCAGCACAATGCCCAGGATACCTCCTACCGAGGAAATAGCTACCGCTTCGATCAAAAATTGTGACAGGATATTCCGGCGCCTGGCACCAATGGCCTTGCGGATGCCTATCTCTTTGGTACGTTCGGTTACGCTGACCAGCATGATGTTGGTGATACCGATACCGCCCACCACCAGTGAAACACCGCCGATTACAAAAACAATCATGTACAGTGTCCCGGTCAGTTGTTTGTACAAGTTGGTCAGCTGATCCTGTTGATTCAGAGCGAAGTCATCTTCATCAGCTGGAGAAACTTTACGCACCCGGCGCAGGATGCCCCGGGCCTCGTCCTTCATCGCTTCTAACCTGGATACATCCGTTACATTCAGGGAAATGCTGATGCCGCCGTGCTCATGCCCATGGCCACCGATTACCCGCCGGAAAGTACCTATCGGTACGATAACAAAGTTGTCCATGCTCTGTCCGAACACATTACCCTGTTTTGCGTTGACACCGATTACCATATATTTTTCATCATCGATTTTTATCCGTTTGCCCAGGGGGTCTTCATCTTTGAATAGATTATTTTTCACATCCTCACCGATATAGCATACCTTGTGATTCCTCTGCACCTCCAGTGCGGTGAGGAAACGACCCGTGGCCGGATTGGAATTATCCGTATCCTTGTATTCCTCAGTCGTACCGACTACCGGTATCTGGTCGTAGATCTCATTCTTGTATTTGAGTTTTTTCATGGCAAACACGGTCGGGGCGATGTAATCCGCTTCTGTTGAGTATTTCTTCAGTGCTTCGTAATCGGTATAGCTAATTTCCCGGCGGTTGCGGTATTTCCACCAGTCTTCGCTGAAGACCCAGGGCCATTTTTCTACATAAACAGTTGAGGAACCAATATTGGACAGTGCTCCTATTACGTAATCATTCATACCCTGGATGGTGGTGAAGATGGTGATAATGGTGGTCACACCGATCAGGATGCCCAGCGTGGTCAGGATCGAACGCATCTTGTGCGTACTCAAGGCCTGCCAGGCCATCAGCAGGTATTCACCGATTACTGTAAATGTATACATATTCAATGCTCCGTGCTAAAGAAAACTAATTCAATCTTTCGTCGGATTGAATCAGGCCGTCCAGCAGTTTGATAACCCGCTGGCTGTGTTTGGCGATATATTCCTCATGAGTGATCAGGACAATGGTATTACCGGCTTTATGCAGTTGTTCAAAAATCTCCATGATCTCTTCGCCGGTATTGGAATCCAGATTTCCGGTTGGTTCATCGGCCAGGATGATGGCCGGATTATTAACCAGTGCCCGGGCAATCGCCACCCTCTGCCGCTGTCCGCCCGACAGTTCATTGGGTTTATGATACATCCGATCGGCCAGACCCACTCTTTCCAGCGCTTCCCTGGCCAGGTTACGGCGAACACCCCGGTTTACACCGCTGTAAATCAAAGGCAATTCCACATTATGCAGCGAATTGGCCCGCGGCAGCAGATTGAAGGTCTGGAACACAAAGCCAATCTGCCGGTTTCTGATCACGGCCAGTTCATCATCGCTCATCTGCCCGACATCATGCGAGTTGAGGACATAGCTCCCCTCAGTGGGCACGTCCAGACAACCAATAATATTCATCAGGGTGGATTTACCCGAACCGGAAGGACCCATAATCGCCAGGTACTCATTTTTGTCGATGCTCAGATTGATCCCCCGTAAAGCGGGAACATCGATATTTTCACCCAGCGTGTATATCTTTTTCAGATCTTTAACTTCAATCATCATTTCTTTTTCCCTCTTGCTTAAAAATGTGATTTTTCCCTTGTGCTTACACTATGCTCAATCCACCTCAGCGGTGGTGCGCTCAGAATTTCTTTCATTCGATTCTTTCTTGTTTTCCTTTTTAACTGTGAGCAGGTCGCCGTCTTTCAGAGTTTTACTCAACACCTTGAAAGGTCCGGTAACCACGGTCTGCCCTACCTCTAAACCGGAAATAACTTCATAATAGGTATCATCAGAGATACCTAGCTTCAGCGGTTTGATTACGGCTTTATTATCTTCCACACAAAAAACAACTTCCTTCATATTTTGTTTATCTTTAGCCGCTTTATCAGCAGATTCATTCGTTGAAGATGCTTCCGCAGTCTCTTGTTCTACCGGTTGTTCCACCGTAGGTTTCTTTTCCAATTTATCTTTTTCCCTTACCGTAACCGCCTGGATGGGAATTTTCAGCACATTGTTCTTGATCTCGGTGACGATGTCAACCGTGGTGCTCATACCCGGCCGCAGTTTGGCATTATAATCCTGAACCGCTACGACCACTTCGAAATTAGTGACCTGTTCCTGGGTACCGAGATTTTTAATTGTGGCACTGTTGGCGATCTCACTTACCCGGCCTTTTAGAGTTGTATCACCGAAAGCATCCACTTCAATGGCCGCAGAATCCCCCAGCGATATATTGATCACATCGTTTTCATCCACCTCGATAGCCGCTTCCATTTTAGACAGGTCGGCCACAATCATGATCACATCTTCCTGGAATTGCGAGCCGAGGGTCATTTCCCCCTCTTCTTTATTCAACTTGGTTACGACACCATCCATATCGGCATACAACCGGGTTTTAGATAGTTGATCTTGTGCTTCCACTCTGCTGGCCCTGGCCTGATTGGTGCTGCTGACTGCAGCTTCAGAAGCAGCCTGCGCAGCTTCAAATTCAGCCTGGGACAACAGACCTTTATTATGCAGGTCCACAGCCCGATCCAAATCGCTTTTTAACTTTTTCTCGCTGGCTTTCATATAATCCAGATTAAAGTTGGCCCGGTCCAGAGCGGCTCGGTACTGTTCCTGGTCTAATTCCACCAGCAGCGCACCTTTCTTTACCCTGTCCCCTTCCTTGGCATGCAGTTTCAGTATTTTGCCCGCCACCCGGGAACTTACCTTGACCTGTACCTCCGGCCTGATCTGTCCCGAACCGGAAACTTTCTGGATCAGCGTTCCCTGCTGAATTTTTTCAACATCAACCTCAGTACCTTTTTCTTTTTTCAGAACATTGGCCAGTATAAAAACAATTACTACAACTGCTGCTACTGCAATGATAATGATCTTTTTCATTAATTGTTCTCCTGCACGTTTTGCTGAATATTGCCCAGCGCTTGTTCAATCTGAGCCTGGGTAATACGGGCGTAATATCTGGCTGCCACCAGAGTCTGCTCGGCCCGAGTCAGATTCACCTGCGCTTCACGCACTTCCAGTTGGGTTCCCGATCCGATCCGGTAGCGCTCCTCAGCCAGACGGTATTCTTCTTTGGAGGCTTCGAGGTTTTCTTCATTAATCGTAATGATATCCATATAGGAATTATAATTATCAGTGTACTGCATGATGGCAGCGATCAGATTCTTTTTATTGTATTCATAATTTTCCATACTATTTTTAAGTGCCAGTTTATTCTTCTGGATATTGACCATGTCCCTGAAACCGTTGAACAGGTTCATCGAAAGGGAGACCCCTACCGAATAACCCCAATTCCGGCCATAGTCGGAATAAACTCTATGCATATCCTCATTGGAACGGTTATAATTAAATCCTGCCCCCAGTCTGGGCCACATCGGGCTTTTACTGCGGGCTACCATGAGTTCATTACTGCGAACATTTTGCTGATGCATTTTCAATTCCGGATTATTTTCTAGCGCTTGTTGATAAAGATCATCTACATTTTTATAACCCGGTTTTAGCGAAATTTCGGGAACAATTTCCAGCGCTTCACCCGGTTGCCGTCCCATGACCATATTTAAAGTGTTTTTGGCCGTAATCACCAGATTCTTCTGCGCCAGATATTGAATCTTATCATTGCCCAGATTGACTTTGCTGCGGAAGACATCGACCTTGGCTACAGCACCCAGTTCAAACATCTTCTGGGTTTTATCCAGTTGATCCTGGCTGCGTTTTACCGCCAGATCGTATACTTCCAGTAATTTCTGCTGGCGGTATAAATCAAAATAGGCCTGTTGCACGTTCATGATTATAGTATTGGTAACCGAGGTCAAATTGAAATCGGCCAGGGCTTTTTGTGATTGGGCATACCCGATCGCATTCCACCATTCCCCACCGTCAAAAATATTCTGGCTGACACTGAGTCCCAAATCGTTAGAATTTACGGTGAAACCATCCTGGACCACCAGTCTTCTCTCCAGGATGGGATTCATAGTCAGGGAATCAATGCCAACCGGAAAATCACGCATGTCGGTAGATTCCCCGGCTTTATAACGGCCTTTACTGGCGCTGACATCGATGGTGGGTAGTATCCCGCCATACGAGGACAGAACATCTTTTTTTGCACTTAAAGCATCATTACGTGTTGTAATCAAAGTCGTATTATTTTTTAAGGCGATGGCCACACATTCCTCTAATGACAGAGCCGCGGATTGGGCTAAACTGAGACCTGTACCTAACAATACTATACACAATGACCGTATGAGTTGCTTCATTAGTAAATCTCCTTGAAATTATATTTAATTATTCTAACTGTATTTTGATCATCACGTTCCAACATGGATTTCTCCCTTCATCCGCTTTCAACGCAGGCCCAATCCGCTCTCCTGATCCAGAATTTTAGATTACTGGCTCATAATCCTGCTACTGTCAACCCTGTTATCTTACATATTTAGAAAAGGAATCATCGAACTTAAGCCGATACTGATCAGGGTCCAGACAATATACCAGAAAATGACTATACCATAGGCCTTACCCTGGCTGAACTTATAAATGATACTGATCCCCAGGCCCCACAGGAACAGACGCCATATTGAGAAAATATCAACGGCGTTGGCCAGTTTGAATAAAGTGGTGCCCGATTCAGCCGGATCAAAGAATATGGCCAGACTGGTATAAACATTTACACTGTTTTTCGCTAAAGCTAAAGGTACTTTTATCAGCCCCTCCAGCATACTCACTATATAACCCCAGGTGTATACCGAAAACATGGTCTTATACGTACTCGTACCGCCAAAAACAAAACTTGCGGTAAGATATAAAACTCCGGCGGCAACGGCGAAAGCTGCAAAAATAAATACTATAGGACCCACAACCCCCATCACCATTTGCAAGGGTCCACCTTGTTCCATACGTTCGATGATAACTTCTTTTTGCTCCTCCGGTATTTGCTCGCTATCCTGAATTTTCTGCTTGGCTTCTCTGATTCCTAAATCTTTAAGTAAAAAAGAACTGGCGATAGTAAAAACCAGTATCAGCAGCATTGGCCACAGCCAATCCGGATAAATTTTCAAATTGGCAAAAACCTTACTGGGATTGGTAAAAATCAGCACTAATTTGGTTAAAAAAGGCAGTTTAGCTTCCTGCTGTCCCTGTACGGGTTGAATAACCTCCATATTTCCCTCCTTTAAGTTCCTGATAACAAGTACTCGATAGACGAATGATATTTAAAAAAGTTGCGCTTAATATTTGAATAATATACAACACTAACTGAATA
Organism: uncultured Calditrichota bacterium; assembly: GCA_964430815.1. Taxonomy (GTDB): domain Bacteria; phylum Calditrichota; class Calditrichia; order JAJRVZ01; family JAJRVZ01; genus CAVZSQ01. Next base: position 6,403 of record CAYSHN010000100.1, read on the forward strand.
ATATTCAATTTGGTAAGTAGTATAAATGCGCTTGGCTTTTATATAAATTATTTACATTATTACAGCCATAAGCGGGTTAAATAAATAATTTAAGCTATAATGTAATTTAAAAACTATCAGGAATAAATAAGTAAGAATATTTTGCTAGAAAATACCTGGTTTAGATTTTTCTTTGCGACCTTTGTGCATAACTCTGCGCCCTCCGCGGTTAGAAAAGCAAAACGCAAACGCTTCGCGCGCCAAGGTCTACGACGCAAAGTGCGCCAAGATTACTCAGGTACAAAGGGACTAAGGTACTTTTTTACTTTGTGCTTTTTTCCCTCTACCTGGCGGTAGATCTCCGGCCTGTCTACCAGGTCTGCGACCTTTATCCTTTACCCTCTATATTTATATTTTAAAATAATCTTCTCTCGGTTAAAGGTCTGGTATGCAAATTTAAACAGTATCCCATCAAGCAGGGTGAAAAAACCGCTAGCAAAAAGTAAATTTGTGGCTGTAAACTGGTACATTCCAATCCCCAGCATAGTGAGCAGCACAGCCAGAGGAAATAAAACCAGGAATCCCAGATTATAACCAGCCTGGGCCGTTTGCACCTGCACGGCAATAATGATCCCCAGCAGATTCATGAACAGAGCCACGGCTGGGACCAGCAGCAGGATTAATACCAACCAGGTTATACTCAGCAAATGAAACGCGACCGGTAACGTAGAATAAAACAACATGAACGAGAAATAAACAAACCATAGAAACCAGGAAAGCAGAATCCCGGCCAGCAGGCAGGTTACGATCTTCCCGCTGATAATTTCCGCATCCGACAACGGTAGAACCAATAAATTCTCTATCGTTCTTCCCTCTTTTTCACTGCTGATACTATCCAATATGCCTAAGAAAGGACTGATCAGCGCGGCCGTCAGGATTATTACCGTTAATCTAAAATCAACCAGTATAATTTGTAGTAACCCGGACGTGGACGAAGATGGATGTAATATCTGGTACCGTTCCAGATACTGCCCGATCAATTGTAGATCCATTTCTCTCCTGCTGATCAACGGTAATAAAAAACCGGGAACAGAGATCAGCAATAAAACCAGGATGCTGCCCAGAATCCGGCGTTGATGCTCCCGCCACTCTAACCAGGCCAGTTGCTTGATGTTATTTATGTTCATATTGACCCAATGATCTTTAAATAAATACTTTCCAAAGACTGCTCAGCTGCCGTGGTATATTTTTGCTTAAGGTCCAGCAGTGGTGCGCAGACTAATATTCTGCCCCTGCGAATTATTATAATTGTCGAGCATAAATCTTCCACTTCAGACAGAGTATGACTGCTCAACAACACCAGTTTTCCTGCTGCACTCAATTCTTTTAATTTTGCCTTCACCCTGATCCTGATTTCCGGATCAAGATGGTTGAATGGTTCATCCAGAATCAGTAATTCCGGATTGTTCAGGATCGTTTTCAGAAAAAGAATTTTCTGCCGGGTACCTTTGGACAATTTACCTGTCTGCTTACCCAGTTCATCCTCCAGTTTGTATTCCAGCAGATATTTTTGAATCATAGTTAGTGGGATGGCCTCACGATAAAATGACCTGTAAAACATTAAATTCTGCAATGGGTTTAATTTAAGATATAATCCTCCATCTTCCGGCACATAACCAATTTTTTCACGATACTTGATAGTATCAGCTTGAACGTTTACACCTTTATATAATATCTGTCCGCTGCTGGCCCGGAGGATCGTACCGATAATCCGCAGCAGGGTGGTTTTACCGGCTCCATTGGGACCGATCAGGCCGACAATCTGTCCGGCGGCTAGACTGGCATTCACATTTTCCAGGGCAATTATATCAGAATATTCTTTAGATACAGAAATCAGTTTTAGCATAGTTAACTTGCCATAAGTTTTTCTTTGCGACCTTTGCACATACCTTCGCCCCCTTCGCGGTTAAAAAAGCAAAACACAAAGGGCGCAGAGGTAACGCTAAGGACACAAAGAAGAGTTAAGAACCGCCGGCAGACGATTCTTAACTCCACCATGATTCTTATAACAGCCAGCTGGCCAGTTTATATCCGGCGCAAAACGCACCTACCGATCCAGCACCAACCACATTCACACCGGGAACAAGAACACCGATCAGGGCATACGTACCATAAACTGCACAAACTCCATCAACGATTGCCGCGATTTTGTTCCCACCAGAGATACTGATCAGATCGTCCTGATCAAGTTTTTCAAATTTTGCAATTGCCAGAGATGAATCCATTTTTCCTTCCTCCTTTTTAATTTAAGTTGTCTTAACAGGGATTTGATTCCGACCCAAGGGCCCCCACTACAAAGCCCAGACCGAATGCAGCCGGAGCACCTCCCAGGATGACTCCGACTCCCAACACTATAGTCAATTCCATCAGGAACATGGCACAAGCCCCGCCTGCCGCTGCTTCCCTGCCTCCCTGCAATGCCAGCAATGTTTCATTTGTTAACTCCTGCATACCTACCTCCAATCTTGGATTATTATATCTTTACCCCCCGGTAAGGGTATTTATTAAACCGGTGTTAGTTTTATGCTGAAATTCATACTCCCAATACCTGTCTGATTTTATCCAGTTTAATCTCACTATTAAAATTGGCCAGCAGTAAACCCCGCCTATTAAAAATAAAAATCGCCGGGGTGCTATTCGTACCAAAAGCATTTAGAAATTCATTGCCGGGCACCAGGCCGAAACTGCAGTTATCCTGAATACTGAGCGTACCCCACTGTTTTTCCAGTCCTGCCGATAGAAACTCTGCCTCGCTGGTTAAAAAAATGAATTTCTGATTCTGAAAAATCCCAATATTCTTTTCAAACAATTCCAATTGATACCGGCAATGCTCACACTTCCGGTTAAAATACATGAGCACCAGCACCCTGGCACTATCTGCCGACAGGATCTGTAATCCATCCCGGGTCAGGTATTTCATTGCCGGGATACTTTCTCCGACTTTCAGGATTTCTTTCCTCTGCTGTTCAATCCAGAAAAATGCAGTGATCAAAAAACAAGCCAGGATCAGGGCCAACAAAAAGAAACGTTTTTCCTTCATGCTTTTCTCCCTTTAATAAATACCCCTAAAAAAACCGGAACATATATCAGCTGCTAAACAACATTAATATTTCTGCGCTCAGCCATTGCAGGATCAATAAAAAAATCCATACACAACTAACTAATAGAATTAGATCGCCGCTTTTCATCCTGATCAGGGATTTAAGTTTATAATAGATGATTATACACCACATCAATTCAAATACATTAAACCGGTTGATGATTGTCTTGGCCGGATTAGACAGATCGGAATATTGATTGGTCAGGCTGGCTAAACTTAGCGGCATCCGGCCCAAGTTTTCCATTTCAATTGCCTCCGGTGGTTTTGAGTACAAAATGGCAACTTGTATGACCGCAGCAGCGATCATGGCCAGCTGGGCGATCATGACCACCCTGAAAATATCCCGATAAGCAACATCGTCCAACAGGAATAGCAGTGGGAATTG
>CAYSHN010000101.1:0-9910 GCA_964430815.1 uncultured Calditrichota bacterium
GATCATTACCACCCCTACCCACAGCCAGCGGTAGGGCTGTACTGCTTTAGTGCCCCAGATATATTCGGCCGCTTTTTCACCGTAATAGGACCAACCCAGTATGGTGGAAAATACGAAAGTTAACAAACCGACGGTGAGCACCAACGGACCCACCAGCGGAATATCGGCAAAAGCGGCTTTGGTCAGAGCCGCTCCTTTAGCGCCCGTCATCCATTCCCCGGAATTGACCAGAACCAAGCCGGTCATGGCACAGACTACTACGGTATCCCAAAAGGTACCGGTTGAAGACACCAGCGCTTGCCTTACCGGATTTTTAGTCTGAGCGGCAGCTGCAACAATGGGAGCGCTGCCCAGACCGGATTCATTGGAAAAGAGACCACGAGCCACACCGTAACGGATGGCTTCCTTCATACCGGCTCCCAGAAAACCACCGACCATGGCCTGTCCGCTAAAAGCTGAGTTAATGATGATCATAAAAGTATCAGGAATCTGTCGCCAGTTCATATAAAGCAGTACTATACAGCCGAGTACGTAGAATATGGCCATGAACGGTACCAGTTTTTCACAGACGTTGGCAATAGACTTAATTCCACCCAGGATTACAATGGCAGTCAGTATGGTAAGTATAATCCCGGTAATCCAGGTTTCAATTCCGAATGTTTCCTGCACCAGCGCTGAGATGGAATTAGCCTGGACCATATTGCCGATTCCAAAAGCAGAAACTGCAGTCAGGGCGGCAAATAGAATTCCCAGCCATTTTTTATGCATGCCGCGTTCCAGAACATACATGGGTCCACCAGCCATTAAGCCATTCGCCGTTTTGATACGATATTTCACTGCCAGCAGGGCTTCCGAATATTTAGTAGCAATCCCGAAAACACCAGTCAACCACATCCACAATACAGCTCCGGGACCCCCGGAGGCAACAGCGGTTGCCACACCCACGATATTGCCGGTACCAATGGTAGCTGCCAGAGCTGTCGTTAGTGCTCCAAACTGACTGACATCTCCGCTACCTTCGGTTGAGCGTTTTAACGATAAACGTATAGCCGTACCCAGATAGCGCTGAATAAACCGTAACCGGAAAGTAAGGAAAACATGTGTGCCCAATAGCAGGATGAGCAGAGGTGGACCCCAAACCAGGTTACTAATATCCGAAACAATCTGTTCTATTTGTTCCATGCTAGCCTCCCTGAATGCAGAAATATTATTGTCTTATTTCTTCTATCCAACTTCTTGAATTCTCCACCCACTTCGTCCCAACCTATCGGGGCACCCCTCTCGAGAGGAGATACTAGCCACTTTGAGGTTTCTATAACCTCGAAGATGATTCAGATCCCGGGCTTGACGGGATGACAATTTACAATTATCTCTTAGGTACGAAGGTACTTTTTACTCAGTGCCATAGTGCCGTTTTTATCTTGTGCCTCTGTGCCCTGGTCCCTTCGACCTTTTACCTTTTAAAAGGTGTCTCTTTGTCACTTTGTATCTTTGTGCCTCGGTACCTTTGTGCCTTTTTCTATTCACCCTTTCACCCTGGTACTTTTGATCCTTTTAATTTCATCCCGGATCATGGCTGCCCGCTCGAATTCCAGGTTGGCTGCCTTGGCTTTCATTTCTATTTCCAAGCGTTCCAGTAATTCTTCCCGGTCTAATATTCCATATTCCATTTGCGGCTCTGCTACTTTTGGCAACTTGTGTCGCACATCGGCGATACTGGTGGTAGCCAGAATTTCTTCAGCTGTTTTATATATCGTCGTGGCAGTAATACCATGATCCTGATTATACTGCAACTGTTTCTCCCTCCGACGAGTGGTTTCATCAATTGTTTTACGCATGGAATCGGTTATTTTATCAGCATAAAATATCACCCGCCCTCCGATATTGCGGGCTGCCCGCCCGGAGGTTTGCATCAATGATACATACGAGCGTAAGAATCCTTCTTTGTCTGCATCCAGTACCGCTACCAGTGAAACTTCCGGCAAATCTAAACCTTCACGTAACAAATTTATTCCCACCAGCACATCAAACTCAGCCAGACGCAGGTCGCGCAAAATATCTACCCGTTCCAGGGCATTGATTTCCGAATGCAGATAACGCACATTTATATTCATTCCCCGCAGATAGTCAGTCAGGTCTTCGGCCATGCGCTTGGTCAGGGTTGTAACCAGGGTACGTTCTCTCTTTTCCGCTTGCCTGCGGATCTCGGCAATCAGATCATCAATCTGTGTAGCCACCGGACGGACTTCTATTTGTGGATCCACCAGACCTGTAGGACGTATGACCTGTTCAACAATTACTCCTTTACTCTGTTTTAATTCATATTCCGCCGGTGTGGCCGAAACATATATCACGTGCGGCATGTGTTCTTCAAATTCAGGAAATTTCAAAGGACGATTATCGAGGGCACTGGGCAGGCGAAATCCATATTCCACCAGCGTTTCCTTACGGGAGCGGTCACCATTATACATCGCTCGTATTTGCGGAACAGACTGATGTGATTCATCGATAAACATCAGGAAATCCTTGGGGAAAAAATCTAACAACGTGTAAGGTGGCTCACCCGGTGCCCGGCCGGTAAGATGCCGGGAATAATTTTCAATTCCCGAGCAATAGCCGATTTCCTGCATCATCTCCAGATCAAAATTTGTACGCATTTCCAGCCGCTGAGCTTCCAAAAGTTTATTGCGCTGACGCAGTGACTCCAGTTGTATCTGCAATTCTTCACGTATCGTTTGCAGAGCCTGCTGCAGTTTATCGCTGGTCGTAACAAAATGACGTGCCGGATAAACAACAGCCAGTGATACCTTTTGGACCACTGTCCCGCTGACTACGTTAATCCAGTAAATATTTTCTATTTCATTGCCAAAATACTCAACACGCAGGGCTTCTTCACCATAGGCGGGGAAAATATCGACTGTATCACCACGTACCCGGAAGGTTCCACGTTGAAAATCAAAATCATTACGGTTATACTGGATATCAACCAGTTTTAATAAAAGGTCATTCCGGTCAAGCTTATCACCCTGATGGATCATGACCATTAATTTCTGATAATCCTGAGGTGAACCCAATCCATAGATACAAGATACGCTGGCCACGATGATTACATCACGTCGCGCCATCAGTGAAGAAGTAGCCTTTAAACGTAAACGATCGATTTCATCATTGATGGAGGAATCTTTCTCAATATAAGTATCGGTTTGCGGTACATAGGCTTCCGGTTGGTAATAATCATAATAAGAGATAAAAAACTCGACAGCGTTTTGAGGAAAGAAACTTTTGAATTCTCCATATAATTGCGCCGCCAGAGTTTTATTATGCGAAATAACCAGGGTCGGCAGGTTGGCCCTGGCTATTACATTGGCCATCGTAAAAGTTTTGCCACTGCCGGTAACGCCTAACAAAGTCTGATGTTTTACTTTATTCAGTATCCCGTCGTATAGTTCTTTTATGGCCTGGGGTTGGTCCCCCTGTGGCTGGTATTTTGACTGTAGCTGGAATTGGTTCATCATGGTACTGCCGGGGGTGGTGTTTCTGTTTTTTTCTCGATACTGGCCAGATAATTTTTCTGGCAATGTTCACTGCAGAAATAGAGAGTCTGCCCATCTTGGTCATACTTGACCATATCACTCTTGACCATTACCATTCCGCAACCCGGACAGGTTGTTTTACTGGTATCCGTAACCGAAGTCTGGGTTTGATCCATTTTCATATTTTCCGTCTCCGGTTTTTTTTCACCGGAACAGGCCAACAAAATCATTAAAAACAATATCAGTATAATCAGTGGTACCATTCGCTCCATAGTTTTGATCTCCCTGCAAAATGAAATTTAATTTACTCCGCCACTGTTATGTAGTCAATCGCTTTATCGGCTTTGCTGTTTTTTGAATTTGAATCTTAATGATCTGCTAACTAGATTTAGGTGGTACTTTCAAACATAGCACAAATATATGCTACCGCTCAAATACCTTATCTTCGATGCCGACGATACTTTATGGGCCAATAATGTTTTTTATGAACGCGCCACTTATAATTTTTCCCAGTTGGTCAAAAAAACCGGTGTCAGTCTGGATAAGGTTGAAAAAGACTTTCAATCGATCGAAGTGCAAACAGTGAAGGAACACGGCTACGGTAGTGATAGTTTCCTGGTGATCATGGAGCGATTGTACAGAAAATATGCGGATATTTTAACCACTGTCCAGCAGCACAAAGATTACTTATCCATTATAACCGATTTTAAAAAACGAACCCAGCGGCGACCGGCCATTTTCCCCGGTGTTCTTCCCGTGCTGAAGCAGTTACAGAAAAGATTTGAATTGTATATTTTAACCAAAGGTAATATTGATGAACAGAATCGCAAGTTACAGAACTCCCGTTTGCTGCCTTTTTTCCATGGTACCTTTATTGAATTAGAGAAAAATCAACATACTTATGAAAGAATCTTACAGGAAAAAGGCTGGTTGGCAACTGAGGTTTGTATGATCGGCAACAGTCCGAAATCCGACATTAATCCTGCCCTTAAATGCGGAATGCAGGCAATTTTTATCCCTTATACCTATACCTGGAAATTCGATACAGAACCATTATTGGAAGGGCATCCAAAACTGGTGATCGTCAATCGTTTTGCCGATCTGCTGCAAATTCTTAAATGAGCCATTTATTTAAACCGCCAAGATTATATCAAAAAACCAAAAAAACTTTACCAGCAACCGCAGCAGCGGATCAGAGTGATACATCCTCTTCGGTTCTTTGATTAGCATAATACAATCGAATACTGCCATTAGTAGTATGGCAATACAGGGTCCCGGCTCCGTCTCCAATAACTCCCGATACATGTTGTCTGGACAAGTCTCGTTGTTTGGTATAAGGAAAATCGCTGTCGATATGACCATTAGTGGTTTGCAGATTAACTTCAGCACTATAATTCTCCGGCAGACGCAAAGTGATTGACCCGTTGGTAGTTGAGAAATTTATCTCTTCATCGGGTGGCAGCACGGATAACAATTCAATATCAAGCGAGCCATTTGTTGTTTTAGAGCGTACCAGACCATCAATTTCCCGGGCAGTTATTTTGCCGTTGGTCGCATTCAAACGAAGACGACCCTTGATTTGCTGACAGTAAACTTTCCCATTAGTTGTTTTAATGTTCAGATCTATTGATTTAGGAACCTTTATCTCGTACTCTACAGAGTAAGAATTATTGTCCCCATTAAACAACCAATTAAAAAATCCACCGTCTTTTTTTATGGCCTGAGGAGCAATAGTTGCAATTCTGATCTCAGTTGCTGTTTGAACCACTTCGACTTTTAATTCCTTCATCAATTCTTCAGCCTGTCCTTTACTGCCAGCCCGAATCCGTTTATAAGCTTTGATCTCAACTTCAGTTTTATCCCAGGATTGTACATCCACACCACCATTTGAATTGTTCAATTCCAGATAGCCACCCTGCTGAAATGAAATTTGTTTTGTAAAGACCTCTTCTACGGTAGCCGCATATAGCGATGGATTGGATAAAATAAACAGAAATACAATTATCGTTAGCGGCAACAACCGCCGAAGGTCTTTACGGATTTTAGTGCGTAGCATTTTACCTCCTGAAATTGAATATTAAGGCTCTGAAAAGGTATAAATGGTTATACCCCAGCCGGTTTTATCACTTGGTGGATCGGAATTCCAGTCTCCATAAGCATGGCTATCATCGGTGCGGTAATGGGCGATATAAGTACCGGCCTCAAGCAAAATGGTACCATCAAACAGGCGGTTCTTCTCAGCGCCCCCAGCCCGGCGGGTGTCCTTAAATTTCATTTCCCAAACCGTATGTCCAGTTTCAAAATCCTCAATCCAACCATAATCGTACATTTCATCCCAGTCCCCTTCTCCAATGGCATAGATACGTACGTGGGTGGATTTTTTCAGGGTAAATTGTTTTTTGACATTTTCCGAATCACCGATCCGCACCAGTTGTACGATTATATTTCGATCTGCTACTGGATTATATTTTTGAATGTAGTTTTCATCGTCCGTTTTTCCAACGGTATATATTTTTATTCCCCAGTCTTCAGGATTACGCGGACTGCTGCTGCTGCTGTTCCATTCACGATAGGAATGTGAATCATCGGTTTGAAAATGTACTTCATAGGATCCGGCTTCAAATGGAAGGACTCGATCATACAATCTGTTCTTTTCGACCCCACCTGCTTTTTCGGTATCATCATAATCCATGATCCAGACCGTGCGTCCAGTTTTAACATTTTCTATCCAACCGTAGTCGGACATCTTTCTCGCACTCCCTTCACCGACAGCATAAATGCGCAGTTTCATCGGCCGAAGCAGAGTGAATCCTTCATTCACATCTTCGTAATCGCCCAGCCGATCTAATTTGACCACCAGTTCCCCTTCTTTCCCTTCATATTTGGTGATTGCATTTTTATCGAAATTATCATCGCTACCCGAGATTGTAATTCCCCAGAAATTGGGATCATAAGGTGGATTGGAATTCCAGTCATCATAACTATGATTGTCATCACTCGTATAATGTACCATGTAATCGCCGACGTCAAGCTGTAGTTCTTGTCTGATTACCCGATTTTTGATTGCTCCTCCGGCATGTTCTGTTTCAGATTCCTTCATTTCCCATATTTTATTATATTTATTTTCATCCTGAATATAGGCATAATCGAACATTTGATCTTTATAGCCTTCACCAATAACATATATTTTCACACGAACCGGTCGCAACACAGAAAAACCCGCTTTCAGGTCTTCAGCATTTCCGACCTTAGTAAGACTCAAGAGCGCAGAATTTTTAACCGCATTCTGATATTTTAGTACCGCCGATTCATCAAAGACATCATCGACCCCTTCAACCTTCACCTCCCATTTTTCGGCCAAATCATCCCACCACGAAGAGCCATGGAAAATTTTATTCTTAATATTGTCCCAACCGAGGAATCCACCTTCAGGAGAAAAATAGGAAGGTTGCAGACTGGCGAAGTAAAGTTCATATTCACCTTTTTCCAGGGGAACCTCTCCATCAAACTTACGGATATATTTATCCCACCAATCAGTCTTGGTATTGTCAATAGTCATGCGCCAGGCTAATTCACGAGTCCGGGCATTGATTATCCAGGCATAAGCAAACATATTCTGCGGATCTACCTGAAAATTAGGGGTGCGCTTAATTTCTTTTTCCCCACCCGCACCAACTGCTTCAATTTTAATAGTCCTGGCTGTATTCAAAGTAAAACCATAAATTTTGATACCCTGTTCATGGATGTCGGATATAGTAATCGTGTTTTCCTGTCCATAAATATCAGGCAAGACTAGCAAACAATTCCATAAGAGTAGTATTCCCGTGGTTATCTGCTTTTTCATAATCCCCCTTCTCAGACCATAAATGGTTTTGAAAAACGCAGCGAAAGATCATTACTTTTCATGTTATTGTTCATTCACCAGGAACTCCACAGCTATATGCATATTTTCCCTTTTTTAAGTACGATGATGTGTCAGAAATGTTACGTAATTTTCTATTTTTTTCCCAGGCAGGATAATTTTTTTTACCACGAGGATTAATTCTATATTTAGCTACGAGTCGATATTTATTTCGTTTCATTTTTACTCAATTTATAATATCATGGCAATAATATTTTATTTACCTTTATTCTGTATTGAGTCCAAAAAAATATATTTTTCAACAATTATCAATTTTTATTATATGTACCATTCCCAGGGAGAATAAAAATGTCAACTCAAATCCGCTTCGACCACACGGATAAAGATTTTATCAAATGGCTGAGCAGTATTTCAGCCTTTGCTAAATTAGAAAAAAAGGAATTACTCGCAGTAGGTAGCATCTTAAAAAAATATGAATATGAACCTAATGAAATCGTGGTCCGCGAAGGGGAAATGGGCTCAACGGCTTATATCGTAGCCGATGGCCATTTTACCCTGGAAATAATGGAACGGCTGATTAAAACATTTGCGCCCACTGACTTTTTTGGCGAAATCGCTTTAATTGATGCCCGTCCCAGGATGGGTACCGTACGTGCCGTGACACGAGGCTGTGTCCTGGTCTTGGATGGAAAGGATCTTGAGAAAGAAGGGGTGATACCCGCAAAAACCGCTATGAAATTATACCAAGCTTTTGCCCGGATGGTAACTTCGTATATGCGTGAAAGCAGTGAAATTTATAACAAAATGGATGTACTGCTCATTCAGGATGGCGGTTGTGCACCAGGTTATAATCCTATTACCGCTTTTCTTACCGAACATCTGGAAAAAGCAGGGCGTAAGGTCTATATTTCCGCCGAAGGTTTTAAATCTGTTGTATCCAGCCGAACTCAGGACTATCGCCGCCTGATCCATAATCCAGATCTCTACCGCCAATTGGAGCAGATTCCGGGAGTACTCTTTGCCCCGCCCCTACGCGAAGCCCGTGGTGCTGATTTCCGGACAGAAAGATATCCTGAATTCAAGGAAGAAAAAAATCAACAAGTCGCCGCCGGGAATATTATCGCCCGTCAAATAAATATCGTTGTTGGTATCGGGGGTAATGGCACTTTTGCCGGGATCAAAGCTTTAAGTAAAATACTGCCCGATACGGTACAAATTTTCTTCGTTCCGGTTACCATTGACAGTGATATTTTTGGCACGGACTGTATTGGTGAGTATACCGGTGTGGAAGTCGGGGCTGAAAAAATTCGCAGTTACATGGCCGATGCCCGAACTCATAAACGTTATTATTTTATAGAAATGATGGGAGCACGTGGGGGTTATCATGCTTTACATTCCTGTCTGGGTGCAGGGGCTCATCTGGCCGTACTCCCTTCCTCCGACCATGATTTAGTAAAAATCATCACAGCATTACAACAACGCGAGTCGGCGGTGATTGTAATTGCCGAGGGTTACAAGCAAAAAGAACGACAGTCCCAGAACTATAAGGGTAATGCCGCCGAATTCTTCCGGGATGAACTGCTGGCGGCGGGCTATAAACCCACACGTCGTATTGTATGTGAAGGATTTTCCCGTGATATTCGCGGTGCAGCACCAAACAATCTGGATATCATGTTAGCCCAGCGCATGGCTCGCAAATTGACTGCTATGGTGCAAGCCGGTCAAAGCAAAAAAATGCCAGCCGTTTTATCCGGCCGGGAGTCGAGTATTGACTTTGATGATATCCGTACCGATAATTCGGTGGAATCGGGATTGGCTTCGCTGGCCAACCGGTTGACAATATGATTTTTAACGAAGACCCTAAAAGCGGAATCCCAATCCAATCCCTATAGTAAAAGGATTGATCTTTAATTTAATATTATTGTTACCGTTAGCCTCAATGTTTGGAGTCATGGCTACCGATTTTATATCCGCATTGCATATCGCATAGGATGAAATATCGAAATCTGCACCCACCTGGAAAGCCAAGCCCGTACTGTTGGCAAGCCTCTGTGCATTTAACGTTCCACTCTTCTCAAAAAACCTTATTACATTAAACCCAACACCTAGATAAGGATGTATTCTCTTGGCCAGATCGGGGTGCCACTGCAGCAACAGTGTGACCGGTATTAAATCGATCAAGCCTAAACTTGTTTCATGTCCCTCCGGATCGGTATTATCCACCTCCCGTGATTCCGTATTAATTATAGTTCCATAGCAAAGGGATGAATAAATTTCCATCGGACGACCGCATTAAGAGTAATTGAACTATAAGCTTTATAACCTTGTGGATCAGATTCATCGGAAACACTGCTGGCTGACAGACGGGTTATGAAAGTCCAGGGTTTATTGATATCCATTATTGCCGCCCCGTAACTATAGACGAAGCCGTTGCAGGTAAATGATACGCCGTGATAGAACATCAGCCAGCCCTCGGTCGTTTCAATCGGGATGGGGCCTGCGCCGATTTTCGTGC
>CAYSHN010000102.1:0-4014 GCA_964430815.1 uncultured Calditrichota bacterium
CAATGAGATTAGTATGAACATATTTGGCGCCAAGACCTATTTAATTTTTTCCTCAATTTATTAACGCTGCCGGATAATTTACTACTGCGACTAAATTACCTCAAACAAATTGATCGATATAATCAGGATCAGCAAATCAATTCATAGCGGTTGGTACTATCGCAATAACAGCATTTTACGCTGAAGTAAAAATCCCTGCCCGCGCAGATTATAGAAGTACAGCCCACTTGCTAATCCAGTGGCATCAAATACCACCGAATGCTGACCTGCAGATAATTTTTCATTTAACAGAATTTTTACCTCTCTGCCAAAAATATCAAATATTTTCAGGGTGGAATATCCTGCTTCCACTAATTCAAAGTTAATAGTTGTGCTCGGGTTAAATGGATTGGGATAGTTTTGTGCTAATGTCGGCACAGAAACCATAAAGGTGCCATGATTTTGCAGGCCGGTCAGGTTGCTCTTCGAGATCAACACTTCACCACTGTCCGGAACCGCTTCGAATTGAATATATTGCACGGTATTAACCTCTACGATCCGTGTATTTCTGGCATGACCGTTCTGGGTAACTACGGCAGATGGCCAACCCTCAGGCAGCGGTCTGCGTAATGTAATTGGATAGTTGAAAATTGTGTCATTGAGCGCATCAGTCACCTGCAAAGTGAAACTGCTGTCCTGGCTGGATAATTCTGTGACCGACACAGCATTGCGTTCTTTAATATAACGTGCGACATTACTGAAACTCGATACCCAGAATTTATCCTGGTTAGCATTTAAATATACCAATGCCGCTCTTAGTGTGTCGGACGGGAGTGAGGACCAGCCGCCGTCACCGTCGATACCATGGAGTAGATATACGCACCATCCTTTCGAGCTAATAGCAGAATTAAAATTACTAACAAAATTCGCCTTTGTTTTCATGGGTCCGTTCTCACCACAGATTATCGAACTTATGCTCATAAAATTACCGGGAGTGGATGCTTCAATAGCGCCGGCGCAGGTTCGTGCGGCGATGTAGTAATCGTCACAGAGAGTATCAGTACCATTGACACAGTAGGGATAAGCAATGGTAATACATCTCTGACCGGTAATGTGCGAATTGATATAGTCCTGGGAATCTTTTAACTCTGTCATCTGTTGGGAATAGTCCAATTGATTCAGGTAAAGGTGGGTCACCGTATGGCTGGCGATTTCATGACCCTGATTAGCCACATTTTGCAGGGTGGTCCAGTTAGCCGCCCAGCTCCAGCTCGGACTGGTAACGGTAAACAGGGTCAATTTAAAATTAAATTCATTAAACATGGGTATCGCTTTTGAAAATTGATTGGGACTCCCATCATCAAATGTAAAACTGATCGCCACTGTCCGGAATCCCTGCCAGGTACCAACTTCGTACGGCGGATCAACAGTTTGAGAATGACTGGCATTAGCACTGGCCAGGAAAATGATTGTAATAATGATCATCATATTCGTTTTCATAGAAAACCCCCTTTAAATTGTTGTATTAATCATATCATAATTATCCCAACTTGCGGTTAACATCAGGTTTTCACGGTACGCACTAGTCGGGGTCATTTATAAAAATTCAGCAATTTGACCGTCTCGCGTAATTTGACATTTTCTATTAATCCAGACATCCCCGATATTGTTTCTGCTACTATTAAAATAAATTTACTTTTTTTAAAACCGGGTATATTTTTTTGTATCTCGTGAAAATGCGCTGATATTTTTTATATATTTGTCGATCCGGTTTAATTATTCTTTTAACTCCGGTCATTGCCTGTGCGGCGATCTTAAACGTCGGATACCAGCCAGCAGCCACAGCAGCGGCAATACCTGCCCCCAAAGTAGACGCCTCAGTGTTTTGGGGCAGACAAACATTTTTCCCGGTTATATCAGCCAAAATATGACACCATAAACTATTGGTAACACCTCCGCCGATAGCGATAAAATCACGTATTCTGGTGCCAATGGCTTTTTCAACGGCATCGATAGCAAATAATTGCTCGAAGGCAATACCTTCTAAAATAGATCTATATAGATGTCCGCGAGCATGCGAAGTTGACAGGCCGATAAATGCACCCCTGGCCTTCATGTCCCAATGAGGATTCATGACACCGCATAAATATGGCAGGTGTAATAATCCATCACTTCCGGCAGGGACTTTTTGTGCCTCCTTTTCCAGTTGTGTATAAATGCCCGGTTGCTTTGACGGATCGATGTTCAGAATGTTTTTGATGAACCAATCAATCGCAAAGGTACCGGCTCTTAAACTGCATTCGTAATAATACCCCTTTTTAGAACAAGCGCTAATGGTACGAAATGCTCTGCTGGTCCGGTAGCGGGATCCATATACACCCGCCACCACGGCTGTACCCAGGTTAAGATAGGCACGTTGCGGAATTAGCGCATTCGCTCCCAATCCGGCTGATTGTCCGTCTCCTCCGCCGGCTACCACGAATGTTTTGGTACTCAAACCGGTTAGTTTTGATGCTTCTTTACTGACTCTGCCCAGAACAGTACCAGGACAAAATATTGTGGGTAGTTGATCCTCGCTCAATTTTAAGTTATCTAAAATTATCGCTGACCAACATTTGTTTTTTAAGTCGAATAGTCCGAGAGGATCCGCACTAGCCCAACTCGTCCTGAATAAGTGTGTCAGTTTCCAGACCAGCCAGGTATGCACATCACAAATCATATCGATTTTCCTGAACAACTCCGGCTCGTGTTTTTTCATCCAGGCCAGGCGGTAGACTACGGGTGCATAGTCGGCAGGTTTCCCAGTAATGCGGTGTATTTTCCCTGGTCCGATTTTTTGCGAGAACGGTTCTACTTCATCCTTGCATCGCTCATCGAGCCAGACTATGGCGGGTCGCAGGTGATCACCGCTGCGATTCAATGGCACAAAAGTTTCTCTTTGATTGGAAATGGCCAGGGCTGCAATGCGTTCAGGATCAATTTGATTTGTTATGTCGCGTAATGCTTTTTGCGCGGAAATCCACCAGTCCTCTGGATTCTGTTCATAATAATTCGGCTGTGGTGAATATAGCGGGATTATTTCAGTAGCACGTGCTACTATACTTCCTTTTTTATTGAAAGTCATGACCTTTGTGCCTGTTGTGCTGGAATCCAGGCCGATGACCAGACTTTCCGTTTTATCTTTTGGTTTTAATTTCAATTTTGTAGTACCCGTTAATCCACAACTATCATCGCTTTCATGACACCATCCCGATAATTAGCTACCAGATCGAAAGCCTGCTGTGTTTCCTCCAGAGGGAAATGGTGGGTCGCCATTTTATCCATGTTTATTTGGCACTGCTCCAGCAGGTCAATCGCCTTCTGCGTATTTCGAACCTGCCGGCGTATATTGACTATGGTTATTTCTTTTCGCCTTAGTTCATGCAGGGGAAAAGGGACTACGTCTATGCCGGGAATTCCTACCAGCACCAGAGTCCCTCCCGGTTTCAACAATTTGATGGCCTGGTCGAATGCCTCCTTATCCCCACTGCATTCATAAACGACATCCATAAGTAACGGTTCGATGCTCGAGATTTTCTTGACAATATCTGTGTGATCCGGATTGCCACACCAGCGGGGATTTAATTGTTGCGAATTTTCCAGGCGGATCTGAATTTTGTCCGTAATATAAACATCACCGGCAGGTTTCGTGCGTAATACGTGGAAGACGGACATGCCGATGGGACCGGCACCAAGAATCGCAACATTAGCCTTAGCCGGGAGATGGGATCGCTCCACTGAATATACGGCTATGGCCAGCGGCTCGGACAAGGTTGCCTGTTCAAAGGTCATGCGATCATTTATTGGGAAACAACACTTTTCAGGAAGTACAATGTATTCACACAGAGCGCCAGCCAATTGTCCCGGGCAGCCCAGGAACAGCAACTCGCGGCAGGTGTTTTCCCTGCCGGCCTGACATTGATCGCAATGACCACAAGATACGGCTGGATCAATGGCAATTCGTTGACCGCCTTTTACCCTGGATACTTTTTTCCC
>CAYSHN010000102.1:4024-9815 GCA_964430815.1 uncultured Calditrichota bacterium
AGTAGTAGTCTCGCCCAAGAAATGCGGAATGTCTTAAAAGGGAATACCCTGGATACTTTTTTCCCCGTACCTTCAACGACACCAGTTGCTTCGTGTCCGATGATGAAGGGAAATTGAACTACCTGGGATCCGATTTTGCCGGAGGTGTAATAATGGATATCCGAACCGCAGATACCCACCATTTTCATCCTGATAAGTACATCGGTATCACGGATTATTTCCGGTTTGGGAATCTGCCGGATTTCAAATTGTTTGATTCCAGTAAGTAATGCTGCTTTCATGACACCAGCCTGTAATTTCCTCACATGAAATCCTTAACCATTATATTCTATAAAAAATGTGTACCTGTACGTTAACTTACGAGTCCCAGTTTTGACCGGGACTGAGGCAAAACTGCAATTGTTTTTGTGCTTCTACTTGAATTGATGTCCCCAATTTATTATACAAATTCATATAAAAACAACCTACTCAAACGCACTAAAATTATAGTTTTTGTAGTATTACTTCAATATTCATATTGTTTAAATGTGATCCTAAAGATTTTTACTATCTTATTGAAAGATTCTGATTTAATTTACCATATAAATCTTACCTGTTTTTCTCTCAAATTCTTGATGTTTACAAACCAGTGGCCTAAAAATAATATCAGGCAGGATGCTTAGAAAAAAACGTACTGGGGCGGGGACCCCGGTGCATTCGATTCCAGTCGTAGCAAGAGGTAACAAATTCACTTTGGCAGGATCAGTTACTGTTTATTTTATTAATGTCATCTTGAGGGACAAAACCTGTGAAGGTGTCGTGAGTCGGCAGAAATAGATACCGCTGTTTACCAGATTACCCAAATCATTTCTGCCATCCCAGGTAAGCTCATACGAACCTGCAACATGCAATTGGTCACTGGCCAGATGCCGAATCACTTCACCTGTTATATTGTAAATCGTTAGTGATGCTTTTTCCGCCTGTTTTATCGGATATTTGATGATTGTATTCGGATTAAAGGGATTTGGATAATTGGATAGCATCTTGAAGGATTCGACAGGGTGAGGTTCCGTGATGATACCGGTAGGAGTATTAAAGTACCATACGGCAGCGCTGTCATTTACAATACTATCCGCACGTGGACTTACCGCTTCCAACCGCAGAATGTGGTTGGGCATGAACGTGGCCATACCACATAGTGCTGGATTGCTGTGGGCCGCATCGGCATGCCCGGCAGACCATTGTAGCATGTTATTGCGATCGCCTGTATCATCGTCATTTATGTTAATAGCCATGGCGAACGTATCACCCTCGCTCTTTACCATAAACCGATTATCTTCAGGTTCGTTTATATAATTCAAGGGAACGCGGAATTCAAGTGCATAGCCGTCATTGGTCACCCGGCGGGCATAATCTGCTGGAATAGGTTTATAATCCACATTTGAAGCATCCTCGAGATTTCCGGATTTATTCAAATTATCCACGCCCGCTTCGTTTTGAGCATCAGCCGAATCCAGGGCTGTTAGACGGCAATTCGCTGTTTTTAAGCCTGCGCCAGATTTTGGATCGGGATCGAATTTTACTTCCATGCAATCATTCAAATATGTTGAATTATTCGAAGTGTTAATAATGTCATCTGTGATCTCGGCGTAAAAATACAGGTAATCCTCATCCCACGCCGTCCAAACAAAAGCGGAAATGTCAGCATCACCATCGGGAGGGGTGGTGCCTATCTCATGCAGATAACTCCTGGCAGGAATGGAAACAAGGCCATCAGTAGGGCCCGTCAATGCTTGGAAAAATGCATCTTTTTCCGCGTCGATGGTAATCGAAAATTCTTGTGCTTGAGTTCCATATGAAAAAGCGAAAATACACATTACGCTAAGTAGTATAACTTTCCTCATGATTTACCTCCAATAAGCGAGTTTATAGATTAGTGTTAATTTGGTACGCATACTTCGATTATTATTAAAGTATTTTATACCTCCTTTCTCTACAATAGTTGTCACTCTTAATGTTTTTCAATTACAGTCGAATTCCCCTTATTGCCTAATATCGGCAGCCCCGGAATTCTGCCTAAATGTTAATAGTGGATTGCAGAGACAGAGTCCGCTTTTTTTAAAATTGATCGAGTATTGCAAATAGAAGCAAAAGTTTGACTATCATTAAAGGTGTTATCACCTCCTTAGTCATGCCTGGTAATAAATTGGTGAGAAATACAGAGCACCTTTTGCCACCAAGACGGCTTGATGAGTACTTCCAACCAATAGCGTTTTTAAAACTCAATTGAAATCAGAAGAACCGGAAAAATTCTGTGTGCTTTGCCTTTTTTGCGCTCTTTTCCAGTAAAAACCAGGATTATCTTATTTCATAATTTTCATGAGTTTAAAAATTAATTAAAGAAAAATACATAGATAATTTGATTTTTGTTTTGTACTTTTTGACACACTAAAAATAGAAAGGTTGATGATGATTCGAACGGATTACTCTGTATTTAAATACCTGACCATTGCGGAGGCCGATAAACTCTGGGGACTCTATGTCACGGGCTGTGGTACTGCCGATTTGCCACCAAACAAGAATTATCCCCCGACAAAACACCCGGATACCTACATGTTCGATTGGCAGCATGGCCGCATTCTGCCTGAATTTCAAATCCTTTACATCACCCGCGGTAGAGGCATATTTGAGTCCAAACCGTGCGGTAAAAAGAAGGTCGAGGAGGGTAACATTATTCTGTTGTTTCCAGGTATTTGGCACCGATATATGCCTGAACGGAAAATCGGCTGGAAAGAGCACTGGATCTCATTTAGCGGTCAGCAACCCGAAAAATTCATGGAGTATGGACTTTTTACACCAGAGAAAGCCGTTCTTGACATCGGGTTGAATGAAGAAATTATTAATTTATACCAACAAATTATGGAACGTATCGAGAGTGAAAAGATCGGGTACAAGGAAATTATTGCTGCCCTGACCTATCAAATAATTGCGCTGATCCACAGTGTAGAAAAATCGAAAAAATTCACTGGTAAAGAAATGGAGACCCTCATTTACATGGCTAAAACTTTAATGGCCGACCGCATCGATAGAAAGATCAAGTTTGAGGAATTAGCCTTTGAACTCGGGGTTGGGTATTCCTGGTTCCGCCGGATGTTCCGTCATTATACGAGTCTGGCGCCGGCACAATATTTTTTACAGTTGAAATTGAACAAAGCCAAAGATTTACTGATAAGTACTTCGCTTCCCGTTAAGGAAATAGCCATCATGACGGGTTTTGACTCCCAATTTTATTTTTCAAAATTTTTCAAGCGACGCATGGGGATGTCACCGCAGCAATTACGGGAATATTCGCGGGGTACAAATTAATTGGTTTACTATCCACTCGAGCGTGGTGTTAGACCAGTCCGACCAAATTAATCCAATCATTTTGGGTCACGGGTAACCACACCTTTTATGAATTTTCTGAATTTAAATCAGGACTATTTAACTAATTTTCTTAGCAAATCAGTCAGGATTGTAGTCTCGGTCTTGTCTAAATCTGATCTTATCTTTGCTATCATGCACTCATAAGCAATTTCATGAAGAGCATTAATTTTTGTTTTTTTCAACTTTATTTGCAGATGAATTGATCTTATGGCCTTAGCAGCTCGTACTCTTTTAAGATACCCCTTTGCCAACAGATTATCTACAAGAAATGTCATAGCTGGTTTTGATGGTCAGATTGTGCGACAGGTCAGGCGACATTTCCAAACTCTTCTATATTTCCTCTTCAAAATTTTACCTTCTTGTAGAAAATTCTTTTCGCCTTTTCCGCTGTGATAATGTAACAAAATACAATTATCCCGATTAGCAGAAGGAATGACACTGAGAGCGGACTGAATCCAAAAATCTCAGCCAGTGGGGTGAAGGGTAAAATTAACGTCGCGACAAAAATGGACAGAGTTGCTGTCAATAGATATTTCCCGGGTTTACTCTTAAAGAAAGGCCTCCGACTCCGAATCACCAACACAATCAGTGACGCGGAAATAACAGACTCTATAAACCAGCTGGTTCTAAATTGATCTTGAGTCGCCTGAAGGATGAACAAGAGCACACCAAAGGTTAGGTAGTCAAATACCGAACTCACCAAGCCGAAAGTAATCATAAACTTGCGAATTGCCCCAATGTTCCAGCGCCGCGGATGGTCAACCATCTCGCTATCCACCCGGTCAGTCGCGATCGTCATCTCCGGGAAATCGGTTAGTAGATTAGTCAACAAAATCTGCTTGGGTAGTAAGGGCAGAAACGGCAAAACGAGGGACACGCCGGCCATGCTGAACATATTTCCGAAATTGGCGCTCGTAGCCATGAACACATACTTCAATGTGTTCGCAAAAGTTGTCCGCCCTTCGCGAACACCCCGCAGCAGAACACCCAAGTTCTTCTCGAGTAAAACAATGTCTGCTGCATCTTTGGCAACATCCACGGCGCCCTCAACGGAGATGCCAACATCGGCAGCATGGAGCGCCGAGGCATCATTGATCCCGTCACCCATATACCCTACGACATTTCCAGCTTTTCTGAGAGCGAGGATTATACGCTCTTTTTGATTGGGTTCGATTTCGGCAAAGACGTCCACATCCTCCACCCGTTTACGGAGCGCCGCATCGCTCAACTGACTTAGGTTTGGACCTGTGAGGATATTTATATTCGATAATCCCATCTGCTGACTGACGTTGGCAGCAACGAGGTGGTTATCTCCAGTGATGATTTTTAGCACAACGCCAAGGTTCTTGAGGCTCGTAATCGTCTCTATGATATTGGGCTTGGGTGGGTCAAAAAGAACCAGGAATCCTAAAAACGTCATACTGACTTCGTGTACTTTACTCATGCGTGACTCGGATTCCATATTCTTGTAAGCGACGCCTAGCGTACGCAAGCCTTTACTACTAAATTCCTCAAAGTGTTGCTGGATGCGATTCCGCACAGTGGTGATTTCGACAATTTTCCCATCTTCCGTTTCTGCCGATGAACAGACAGCGAGCACATTCATCAGCGCACCTTTGGTCACCATCAGATGCGTGTCGTCATGTAAAACCAGGATGCTCAAGCGCTTGCGCAGAAAATCGTACGGGATTTCGTCCTGTTTTTGGTAGCCAGTCAGATCGAACTGGCGATGCGTACGAATAGCTTCGTCAATCGGGTTCATAAAGCCGGTCTCGTAAAAAGCATTGAGATAAGCATAGAACAGGACGCGATCGCTGGGTGCGCCTTCCATATTCAGAGCGGATTGTAGGTGGACGATCCCTTCGGTCAAGGTACCGGTTTTGTCCGAGCAGAGCACATTCATGCTGCCAAAGTTTTCAATCGAAGCGAGCCGTTTGACGATGACCTTTTCTTGAGCCATGCGCTTTGCGCCGTGTGCGAGGTTGATGCTAATAATCGCCGGCAATAATTGCGGGGTTAGCCCAACGGCAAGTGCCAAGGAAAACAGAAACGAGTCCAGGACTGGTCGCGCCAAATAGACATTGATAGCAAAGATGGCGACTACCAGGACGAGTGTCACTTCCATGAGGAAGTAACCGAATTGCCGGATGCCGCGCTCAAATTCCGTTTCCTGCGGTCTGAGTTTTAGCCGCTCGGACACTTGGCCGAACTCGGTTTCCTTGCCGGTGCGAATAATCAGAGCCGTTGCGCTGCCGCTCACCACATGGGTTCCCATCCACAGCGCGTTTGCTCGCTGACCTAGTGGAGTTTCTGCCGGCAACACAGCCACTACTTTTTCGACTGGGAAAGTTTCCCCCGTCAGCATGGCTTCATCTATGAAAAGATC
>CAYSHN010000103.1:0-9745 GCA_964430815.1 uncultured Calditrichota bacterium
GTAATAGACTTTTATTCTGCCTTGTTAGATTATTCCAACTTTATCCCTGATGGAATCCATCCAAACGGAGCTGGTTTAGCCCTTATGGCAGAAGTGTTCTATTCAACCTTGACAGGAAACGATATCATCCAGGTAAAAGATGTTAATACTGCGGCCGGTAGAACGGTCAGTGGCAGTGGATCAATCGATCCAGTCATCTACGGTGCAGCCAACCTGGTAGATGGTGATGATTTATCTCTATGGAAAACGACAGGATTCCCTTCCCAGGCGGTGGTGGATCTCGATTCGGTGCAAACAATAGATTTGTTCCAATTAAATTTCGGTAACGATTCCAGAATGGGCCATAAATTCTTGATCGAAACTGCAGAAGTTTTAGACTCCTGGACAACCGCCCTGGATTTTACGGCACGGACGGATACAGCAGCTGTAATTCTCGAAAAAACCAGTTCCATCGCAGCACGCTATGTTCGTCTCACTGTAACGGGAGCATCCTATCCCAAGGGTGATACAGTGAGTGTGGCCGAGTTCCGCATCGTAAAAGTTCACACGGGTACTCATGGTGCAGTGGTCAGGGCCAAGCGAATCAGCGCCACGAAAACTAATGCTAGATACACTCTTACCCTGCTTTGGCCTAATGGTGCGGAAGGGAGCGTTATACTTTATTGCAATTCCAGTACAGGTGGCTTCATTACCCTTACCGGTTTCGTTGTCGGAAACACTCTTACTCTAACCAACCAGTATATTAAAATCGGAAGTATTAATAAGTACTATGCTGTGTCTTTTCTTCACGGCGTGGAAACCACTTCGGATACTCTCACTGTCGACACCAATCCAACAGCGATCGCGGATAACGAATCACCGGCACTGCCAACAAGTGTGACATTAGAACAGGCCCATCCCAATCCGTTTAATGCCTCGACTTTGATTTCTTTTACCCTGCCCTCCCGATTATTCGTTACTTTAAAGATTTACGACTTATTAGGCAGGGAAGTATCAACACTGGTGTCCGAACAACTGTCGGCAGGTCATCACCTTCAAGAATGGGATGCGCTGAATATGCCTAGCGGCCTTTACTTTTACAGATTACAAGCCGGAAATTATGATATAACTAAAAAAATCATTTTACTGAAATAACACCCCAGGAGTATATCGCCATGAAGTATTGTATAGTTATCCTTATGATTGCAGCACTAATGATACCCGTAACCATCAGTGCTCACTGTGATACTTTCGAAGGGCCAGTGATAAAAGATGCCAGGATTGCTCTGGAAAAAGGGGATGTAACTCCTGTTCTTAAATGGCTAAAACCAGAATATGAACAGCAAATCACAGAGTTATTCAAAAAGACATTGCTAGTCAGAGTAAAAAGCAGCGAGGCAAAAGAACTGGCCGATATGTATTTTTTTGAGACTCTGGTCAGATTACACCGTGCTGGTGAAGGAGAAGCATATACAGGTCTTAAATCAACACCCGTTGAACCGATAGTCGCTATGTCCTACCAATCACTGAATACAGGCAAAATTGATGAACTGATCGAAGATTTGAACAATGAAACGGCGAAGAAAATAAATAAATTATTTTCTGACGTTATTGAAAAAAAGAAACAGGCAGATACCAGTGTTGGTGCCGGCAGAGAATATGTGGAGGCCTATGTCATCTTCATACATTTTGTAGAAAATCTGCATAAAACCTTAAGCGGATCCGAATCAGGCCATCACCAGCAAGAACCCTAGATTCTTTATGCATACCAGCAATAACTGATTAAAACTTTATTCAGTTATCATTGCCGACAATATTGTGTGTGGCGTTTGAAAATATATAAATTATATCCATTAATAATTCCTGGAACAATACTAAGACAATTTTAAATCATCTTTAATCTATTTACAATAAACCTGCCTGGCAGATGAGGATCGGAGATATGACTACTTTAATATCTTATTTAATTTTAGGCTTATTAGCCGGTATTCTTAGCGGGTTGATCGGCATCGGTGGAGGGGTGATCATTGTTCCTATGCTGATCTTCCTTTTCGGATTTACGCAGCATCAGGCCCAGGGCACTACCCTGGCTATGCTGGTTCCGCCCATCGGAATCCTGGCTGCCTGGACTTATTATAAGCAAGGTTTTGTGGATCTGCGTGTTGCTGCCCTGCTGGCCGCAGGCTTCTTCATCGGTAGTTTTTTTGGTGCAAAATTCGCTACCGGTTTGTCCAGTATAGTTCTGGAAAAGATCTTCGGAGTAGCGTTGCTGCTCATTTCCCTCAAAATGATTTTCGCCAGGTAATGCCGACACATCATAAAATCATAAGCGGTGATTCCCGCCGGATGACCGGTCTGGCCGACGAATCGGTTCACCTGATAATCACTTCCCCGCCCTACTGGCAACTTAAGGATTACGGAGACAGACGACAAATAGGTTATCATGATTCTTATGAAAATTATATAAATAACCTGAACCTGGTCTGGCAGGAGTGCTACCGTGTTCTGCACAAAGGTTGCCGTCTGTGCATAAATATCGGTGACCAGTTTGCCCGTTCTGTATTTTACGGCCGTTACAAGGTTATTCCCATCCGGACGGAGATCATTAAATTCTGCGAGACGATCGGTCTGGACTACATGGGAGCGATTATCTGGCAGAAGGTCACCACTACCAACACCACCGGCGGGGCCACCGTTATGGGTTCTTTTCCTTATCCCCGCAACGGGATCTTAAAACTCGATTATGAATTCATTCTGATCTTTAAAAAGCAGGGCCAGCCACCCAAGGTCAGTAAAGCTATCAAAGAGCAATCAAAACTCAGCACGGCAGACTGGAACACCTATTTTACCGGACACTGGAAATTTGCCGGAGAGAAGCAGGATAAACATCTGGCCATGTATCCGCAGGAATTGCCCCATCGCCTGATTCGGATGTTCTCCTTTGTTGGTGATACCATCCTCGATCCATTTTTAGGCAGTGGTACTACATCCCTGGCAGCCGGAATTTTGGACAGGAATTCGATTGGCTATGAGATAAATCCTGACTTCATCCAGATTATTAAAAACAAATTATATATTCAGCATAAAAATAATACTAAACAGTTTATATATAAATTAATTACCAAATTGCCTGAGAAGCTAAATCTCGAATCTGCCCTGGCTGCCCTTCCTTACCGGTTCAGTGATCCACATAAACTGAATAAGAACCATATTATACTGAAAAGCGTTATACTCCCAAGTAAAGATGTATACAATAATACCAAAAAAGTTCTAATCCCGTCGAAAGCCAGGATCATCCGGCATGGAACCGTAAACGCTAAGATCCCCAAGAGTGTCATCCCGGCGAAAGCCGGGATCTATCCCCTGCCAGGTAAATCCAGTCATCAACAGAAAAACTACGGTTCAAAAATTTCTCTGAACGATCCAGGTGACCAAGCCGAATATTTCAGCATCATAGAAATCATCAGTCCTGAAAATATAAAACTCAGCAACGGTTTGACAGTGCGCCTGCTTGGAGTGGCCGAGGATCCTCTTAACCGCGAGCAGGCCATAAAATTTATCCATAATAAGGCCAGAGGCAATAAAGTGTATCTGAAATTTGATCAAAACATGTACGATAGATCCGGTAATCTGCTGGCCTATGTATACCTCAAGAACCGAACCTTTCTTAATGCCCACTTGATTAAAAGCGGATTTGTATTGGTGGATACACAAAGGCCATTCAAATTCAGGGATAAGTTTTCCCTACTTTTCAGCCAAACTAATAATAAAAAAGGAAAATGATACCCAGGACCTTTATTCTGCTGCTGCTTATTCCATTGAGTATCTATGCCCAGATTCTATCGAAAGATAATGCTGAACATTTTGTTCGTGATCTGATCTGGAATCCCGATTCAATACAGTCATGGCTTGATGAACACAGTATACGTACCGCACACCGGCTGGGGATTGAATATCAAGGGGTAGTTTGTAAGAACCTAATTTCCTATGATCTTGAGGACAGTCTTAAACATTTGATCAAACAAAAACACTTGCCGTATTCAATTGTGCTTGATACGATCGAACAAGGTTATACTCATCTCTTACTCCGGCTTGGAAATAATTTGAGGATCATGAATTTTTATTTTAAAGCTCGACAGTTGATTTCGCCATTCAGTTATTTTTCCAGATACTGGAAAACTTTTGATAGTAAATATTTTCGCTTTGCTCTCAGCGATACTGCGCTTTTTAATTCTTATAGTATTCAGCAACTTGAATACTTCATGTCCAACATGGCAACATTGCTTGATTTTGATCAACAGGAGATTCAAATACTGCAGGAAAATAAAATATATTACTATCTTTGCCAGGACGAAGATGAAATCGAACGAATAACAGGTTTTCGGACGCGTGGCATGTACAGCCTGGCCTATGACGCGGTGATCACCACTTACAATACCCATTACCATGAATTAGTGCACCTGTTGATAAACTATAAACTTCACCGTCTCTCACTTTACACCCACCCATTTCTGCAGGAAGGCTTAGCTGTCGCGTTTGGTGGTAGAGGGGGTTTGGATTACCGGGTCGTCCTGCCGCTGGGAGATTTTTTGATCAACTCGCAATTTGTGGAAATCTCTGAACTTTTCGACCGGCAGAGTTTTATGCAGATGGACGCCTCGCTCAGTTACCCTATTGCTGGCTTATATACTCGCTTTCTCCTGGAAACAAAAGGTATCGGATTTTATCTTAATCTATACCAAAAACATAATGGTGAAGCCGATGATCCGTTTGTCAGGCGAATTCAGGTTGCAGAGTTGCCGGCAGATTCTTCATTTCGGTCTTATGTATCTAATTCATTTAAACAGGAATTAATTTCACTTGAGCAGGCATCTCCACAATCCAATATTATCATTGAGAACGATTCCGTTAAAGTTTTTCAGGATGATCAGAAGTATTATTTTCTCATGCAGGATTACCTTCTTCTGAACACAGATTTACACTTCCCGCGCTATGCTAGCAAGAAATTCAGAGAAGTTTTGCCGCACAGAACGTATCATGGTGAAAAATACCTCATCCGGGTCACAGCTGATGAGATTTCTGTTTACAACCTGTTCACCAACGAATTGATTGCCAGTTATGTCGCGTCATTTGTTTTACCCCCGACAGCTGTGCCAAAGCAGGAACGCGGATACTATTTTAGTATCGATAAAACCGTATTTGCAGAACCCCTTGGAACATTCAAATAAATTAATACACTGGCATGGTTATATCTCCCAGCATACCCCGGACCAGCGGATCTTTGATTTCTAATATCTTTTTTTGTGTTAAATCAATATACACTTCCAGGACCGGTGTGCGGCTGGTGACATGCTTCAATATTTCTTTACCCTGTACCTGTACATTCCTTTTTCCACGTAACTCCGCTCGAGTAAAAATAATTTTGATCTTATTCGCAGATTGTTTTGCTAATAAAAAATGTTGTCTGCCTGCATCTTCCGGTTCACTCATCGGAATTTCCAACATGAATAGATCGGCGGGAAGGATATAATTAATATATTTTGTATTCGTGGGTTCACTGTTTTGTGTCAGCCTTCTTTGCACCTCCGTATCGACCAGGGTGCAATTGATGATATTGTGTAGTATCTGATCATCCATTTTTGTAATAGAAATATAGGCCATATCTTTTTCATAAATGGCATACAGATGGTCAAGGGACCAGTTACTGGCAACAGCGGAGAGAACAATAATGGCCACGATCGTTATGGTATACATTATTAAATACAACAGGCGCCGTTTCGATTTTGAAACGGCAATTTTGGAAAAAGTGAGATGTGGAATCAGTGCCGCGGGGATAAACATGCCTGTTTTATCTTTATAATGTCTATAGGTCTCACCGAATTTGCGTTCACATTCATTCTCTTCAATTCTGGCCAGACGGTAATAGATAAAGATCATAGTAACGAAAAATAAAAGGACGATCGTCCGCGGCCATAACAAAACCAGTCCCAAGCCCCAGATCATCAGAAACAGGTACTGCGGATGACGGATGAAGCGATATAGTCCGCCGATAACCGCCTTTTTACTGAAAAGTTTGGTAAAATAGACCTGTACAACTCCGCTAGTAAAGCCCAGCAAACCGATCATAAATAAGGCAATACCCACAGATTCGCGCTGGTTAAGCAGGTATGATGAGGTGTCGCGGACAATATGGGGTAAAAACGTATTGTTCAGCCAGGCCAGGGATTGATAACGGTTAGTAAAATTTAGTATTGGGCTGTACACCGAATAGAAAAATGCCGCAAACGGTGTAGCCATATAGATAAATTCCAGGGTAATCAGGGCATAAACTCCGCCAACGGCCCAAAGTGATTTTTTTATTCTCTGATTTTGAACTGAAATTGACATATAGTATTCCTCCGTTTAATAGTCATTTATTTGCCAGTATAATATCAAAATACACCATGGTGATCTCCCTATCCTATAGGGATGTATATCTATCCGGTCGGAATGGGGCCTGGTAGAGACACACGGCCAGGCGTCTATACAACTAGGCGTTATTACAATTGCCGATTGAAACATAAATTGAATTACATTAATTTTATTCATGGTTATTAACGTATGGATACGATTTATCATGTCACGGTTTCAATGGAAATATTGTGGATGGCGTTGATGTGTAGTAGAGACGCGATTTATCGCGTCTCTACGGATTCTGCAAACGACAACGGTAAACGGTAATTAATGGTAGATGACATGGACAAAACATTAATCATTGGCATTTTATTAATGATCGGAGCGGCACAGGGGTTGTTACTGGCAGCGGTACTTTCTTCATCTTCCAAAGGAAATAAAGCCGCCAATCATATTTTAGCCATTCTATTATTCTTATTTTCGTTCATGTTATTTTTTCATGCTTACAGCGAATTACAGGGAGAAATGGTCAACAAAGCCGGTCATGAGCATTTCGCCCAGGCTATTTTTTCCCTTTTCGCCCCGCTAATCTTTTACTATGTCAAAGCATTGACGCAACGACTTTTCGTTTTGCGTTGGAAAGACCTGCGGCATCTGCTCCCCTTGTGCATAATAGTTATCATTTCTTTAGGCTTTACCCTTTTCCCTGTCAAATTAGCATGGGAGAAATCCTTCAATTTACTTATGCTCTGCCTGTTAATAATCCAGATGACCATATATCTGTATTTATCTCTGCGTTTACTGCAGGTGCATCAGCAGAATATTCGTTCCAATTTTTCAGCACTGGAAAGGATCAACTTACGCTGGCTATATTTTTTGGTGATTGGACAGATCATTATCTGGCCGGTGGCTTTTTTGACTGAAATTCTTGGTGGAGATTCGCGTCAATGGGATCTGGTCTGGCTGTTGATTGCTATTTTTATATATGCCATAGGGTATTTCAGTTTGCGCCAGCCGGAAATTTTTGATAGCCGGATTGAAGAATTTCCATATAACAGTTCCTTGGTCAAGAAAAAATATGAAAAATCAACATTATCATTAGAGGATGCCGAAAAGATTTCTGACCGGTTAAATGAACTGATGACTCAGGAGAAACTTTATCTTAACAACGATCTTTCGTTACCCGATCTGTCTACCAGACTATCTGTTTCCACTCATCATCTGTCGCAGATATTGAATGAACGAATCGGCAAGAGTTTCTTTGAGTTCATTAACGGACTGCGGATTGAGGAAGCAAAAAGTTTGCTGCAAGATCAAAAAATGGCTCATCTCAGCATTGCCGGGATTGCCCAGGAAGCCGTATTCAATTCATTATCTGCGTTTAATACGATTTTTAAGAAGTACACCGGTAAGACCCCATCTTCCTATCGAAAATCGTCTGGAGATAAACAGGATACAAATCAGGTATGACTTTTCAAATGAATATTAAAGACAAAAAAATGTTTTGAGTCCGGTTTATTATACACTATATTATTAGCCAGACTACACGTTAGAACAAGATGAAATTTCACTTCTTATTATTTATCTTCTTAATGGTCTTTTATGGATGTCAAACGGGTGCGCTAACCAATCCGGTTTCACCCGTTTATCCGGTAAATGTTCATATGCAGGGTGGATTTAAGGTTGATTCGGTGCTGATCATTATTGATGGCCAGATTATCCTGAACGGTTTCTTCACTACCGATCCGATAGTCCTGATCTGCGGATCTGAAAAAATCGACCTTCAGCCCGGAAATCACACACTCATAGCACGTCTGCCGCGGGATAATGTTGAAACACAAATTACTTTTATCAATGATGAAAATGAATTATGGATTGGTGTCAATAATAATTCAACTTCTAAGGAGTTTAATTTTATTTTTCAGAATATTCCTTTTGTATACGACCGTTGGACTCCTATTGTCGCAACCATTGAAGGTACAGTAAATTATACTTATGGTGGTGGGACAGAAGAGATGCAATATCCATTTGGCTTCATTCTGATCGATTATCTGTGGATAACGTCTCCTCCGGATTCTTCATATGAAAGGATAAGGATATACCTTATGAACAAAGTTGACTCTTCTTATATTGATAAACAGGTTCGTGTAGTTGGGATAGCAGAAAAGGTAATCATTTACGGTGAGTTCCCTGGGTTCAAGGGTGTAATTCTGAATATGACTGTTGACACAGTGGAGGTTTTAAACTGATTTTGTCGATATGTTGCCGGATTTAGCTATTTTGTTTTGGTTAACGTTATAAGAAATGTTCGTACCTGTAAAATTTATTAAAAACAAATAATAATAAAGGAATTTAAAATGAAAAGACATTTTTTATTACTGGCAATATTTCTAGGTACTTTAGTTATATCTTGCAGCAAAGATACGGGAGACTATACTAGACCCATCGACGAAAAATACAAAGAAGTTAAAGTCGAAATAATAAAGGAGTTAAGTAATGAATAAATCCATAATTATTTACATAGTGTTACTCCTTGCTATAAAACTTTTTTCCGATGTGCTTCCGCCAGACAGTCATGTCGTTGATCGATCAGTCTATATTACAAATGTCTCTGCCTATCCTGATATTTATCTGATTGGTATTGTGAAATATGTAGGTGGTAATATTGAGACTGTATATAGAATTCAGGATAATTTACCACTACATAAAGGGTACAAATTTAACACTCTGGACATATTTGCCATAGAGACATCTCTAATTGATAACAATATCAGTCTCGATAGCACAGAGGTCAATCATATCTATAAAAATTATTCACCAGCAGAGGTGCTTGATCCTTATGGCGGTACTGTAACGAATGATGACCCTCTGCAATCAGAACAATATTTTTACAGAATTGAAAGGATTACCTATACGTACATTTATTTGAAACTTTTTAAGGGAATCCTGAAATACAATGATGGTAGCCCAGATAAGACTATATTTTATTGAAGTCCATGTAATTCTATCCATATCAATTCCTAATAGCACTCGTAATTACATCAATAGTTGAATTATTAATTTTACTGTTATTATGGATTAAAACCAAAGAGACATTTCTTAAGGATATCCAACTCGGTCGACTATTGTTTTTTGGATTATTAGGTTCACTAGTAACTTTGCCATATATGCTGTCTTTGGAAACGTTAATGGAAATATATTTCTTCGTGGGCATGATAATGTCATTCTTTATTTTAAAAAGGGGTTCTGAGAAATCATTGTTTGGCTCTGCATTCTTAACTGTTTTATCTCTCCCGGTTGAATCTACAAGGCTAAAAAATGAATTTGCACCTATCGAGTATAAACAATTGTTTTCATAGTCATCAATGAATGT
>CAYSHN010000104.1:0-9737 GCA_964430815.1 uncultured Calditrichota bacterium
GAGCGAACTCTCATTACTGAATAAAATCTATTCCTGGGTAATGGTAGTCTGGCGACTTTTTACCCTGCGCTCTAATGCCCGTCGTTTTTTTAAACGGTTTGATAGAATATACAGGGTATATAATGAATCAGATCTCAGTCATTTAAATGAGGACGAGTTAATAGATCGATATGAATTACTGCAACAAACCATGTTGGGCAATTGGTGTAGAACACTGTATAATGATTTCGGGGTAATGAAATATTACGACTGGTTAAAAAAGATTTGTGCCGGGTGGGGTCCACAGGGAGAGAATAATCTACATCATGATCTCTTATGTGGTGAAAAAGGAGTGGAGAGTGTCCGACCGATCCATTCCTTAATTGATCTGGTTGACCGGTTCCGGTCGCAGTCGACCTATCTCCAATTAATTGAAACCAACACAGATAAGTTGGTCTGGAATAAAATTCAGACTGACCGGAAGTACAGGGAGTTAAAAAGTGCCGTTCATTTGTATCTGACTAAGTTTGGTGACCGGGGAATTGAAGAACTTAAACTGGAAACACCTTCCCTGCATGAAAAACCGGAATTACTGATCGCACGGATCAGGCAGCAGTGCAAAATCAATTTATCTGTTGACACTATGGAGGCGCGGGAAAAAACAATTCGCCGGCATGCAGAAAAAACTGTACAGGAAAAACTCAAGAATCCTTTTAAAAAGTTGATTTATTTGTTTGTCCTGCATAACGCCCGGCAAGCGGTGGCTAACCGTGAGAATATGCGTTTTGCGCGTAGTCGAGCCTATGGTTTGGTACGCAGAATCTTTCAGCAGTTAAGTATTTTATTTGTACAGAAAGGACTACTGGCAGACAAAAATGATATCTTCCTGCTGACCGTAGAAGAGATATTTGGGATAATCCGTGGTACTGCGGTGACTGTCAATCTGCACCCTTTAATTGAATTGAGGAAAAAAGAATATGCGGAATACAAACAACATCAGCCGGCGGAGAGAAAACGGACACAGGGCATTCCATATCTGGATGGATTCACAGAAGATAAAAAACCAATTACTGGAGGCACTATGTTGCAGGGTATTGGCTGTTCTGCCGGAGTAGCCAGAGGAAAAGCCAGGATTGTATTAAATCCAGATACGGTTCAGCATAACCACGATCAGATACTGGTTACTCATTCGACCGATCCAGGTTGGGTGTTCCTGATGGTTTCTTCAAAGGGTATTGTAGTGGAAAAAGGAAGTGTTTTATCCCACACTGCAATTATTGGCCGGGAACTGGGGATTCCGACCATTGTGGGAGTGCAGAATGCTACCAGACTGATCCCAGACGGTGAAATGGTTTGCATCGATGGTGGAACAGGAGTATTGCAATGGCAATAAATTATTTTACTTTTGATCCCAAAAATACCGATCGCTATTTGCAATTTGGGCAAAATGTATACCATTCCGATCCCAATTACCTGCCGGTGGAGAATAAAAGTATAGCCCGGCTGTTCTCTCCACAATATTCCTTTTATCTCCGCAATGGAAATACACATCGTCATTTTTTTGCTACACGTGATGGTGAAATTCTGGGCCGGATCAGTGCTTTCAGGAATAAAGATCTGAAAGATCGGGACGGTGAGCCTATCGGGTGTGTAGGATTCTTTGAATGTGTAAACGATTACGATATTGCCTCGGATCTGTTACAAGCGGCAATAAACTGGTTATACCGGGAACAGGACATCAAGCGGATCTGGGGACCTATAAATTTTGACATTTGGCATGGGTACCGGTTCATGATCAAAGGTTTTGAATATAAAACGTTCCTGGGAGAGCCGTATAATAAAAGTTATTATCCGGAGTATATTGAACGATTTGGTTTCCGAATCCGTCAACAATGGGATACTGTGGAATTACACGGCAAAGAATTACTATTCGATTTGATTAAGAAAGGTCTGGTTGCCAGAGATACACTACTGGAAAAAGGATATCGATTTGAACCGTTCAAGTTAAGCCGTTTTTCATCTGAAATAAATAAACTGTATACGATCATTCAGAATTCGTTCAGCGGATTTCTAGGATTTACTCCCATTGACTTAAGTGAGTTTGCCCGCTTGTTTATCCCTGTGCGATCAATTATTGATTCCAGGTTTTTTTTATTCATTTATGATGAACAAGACAATCTGGCTGGTTTTGCCGGCGCCTTTCCTGAAATCTCTGACTGGATACGAATGGTCAAAGAAAAGAACCGGTATTTATCGAAATTCAAATTTCTAATTCGGCGTCCACCACCCAGTAAAATCCTTTTTTTCTTTGGTGGGATTTCACAACAGGAAGCAGCAAAACGAAGTGGATTGGGTAAAGCTGCATTTGCGCATACGATTGAACAGATTTTAAAGGCAGGATTTGATCAAATCATTATCGCCTTAATGGCTGCCGACAGCAGAGCCCGGGGATTAGTAAAAGGGAATTGGGCTACCGGCCATCGTCAATATGCTCTCTATCAATATGATGTGCAGGCATGATTGCTCAGAATACATATTATGACCGAATCAGTGGCAGGTTTAAAATAGAGCAAATCCATGCCCACAGATTTTTGACCTGGTGCTATAATACAGATTTAGGACAGCTAGCCACGGCATTGATTTTCAGGAGAAAATATTTTTCCCGGATATATGGTCGGGCAAATAAAAACAGGTTGAGTAAATATAAGATTAAAAGATTCGTACAGAAAATGGAAATCAACATGTCTGATTCTTTAAAAGGGGTCAATGAATTCACAGATTTTAACGACTTTTTTATCAGAGCCATTGATTTAAATAAAAGGCCGGTTAATCCTGATCCGTATACCTGTATCGCACCAGTGGATGGAAAAGTCCTGGCTTTTCAGACCTTGCCAGCGAATCATTCTTTTCGCATTAAAAGATCTATTTTTACTTTAGCAACTTTTTTAAAGGATGAAAAACTATTCGGTTTATTCGCCGGAGGCTCGATGGTCATCTGTCGCTTGTCTATGGCCGATTACCATCATTTTCATTTTCCTGATTCCGGTTTTGCTGAACCGGCTGTTGCTATTGCGGGAAAATATGAAGCTGGTGGTCCATATGCATTAAATAAAATAATCCCGTTTTATAATGAAAATTACCGTCAAAAGACAATATTCCATTCTGATCACTTTAATATGATACTGATAGTGGAAATTGGTGCTTGTACCGTGGGTTCCATTCAACAAAGATATCAGGCTGGGATTCATGTTGAAAAAGGATCTGACAAAGGGTTCTTTGAACTAGGTGGATCCACAGTAGTTTTATTATTTCAGCAGGGATATATTCAACTGGATACTGATCTCTGTTTTAATACCCAGAATGAAATTGAAACATATGTTCATTTGGGGGACTCTATCGGTAAGAGGAGAGAATGAAAACGATATCTGAATTCTGGAGCAAGCAAAAAACACTGCCCGGGATTCGTTATGCCC
Source organism: uncultured Calditrichota bacterium (assembly GCA_964430815.1). Classification (GTDB taxonomy): domain Bacteria; phylum Calditrichota; class Calditrichia; order JAJRVZ01; family JAJRVZ01; genus CAVZSQ01. The sequence goes on from CAYSHN010000104.1 coordinate 3,453, forward strand.
AGTGCTGGGAAGATCCTGACGTATTAAATCAGGCTCTGGAAGTAGGACCGGAGGATGATGTGCTGTCCGTCGGTTCAGGAGGTGATAACACCTTTTCATTACTTATGCAAAATCCACGATCTATTACAGCGGTCGATTATAATTCCGCCCAGATCTTTCTGATCAAACTAAAACAGGTTTCCATACAATTACTCGAATACGAGGAATTTATTCGTTTTCTGGGAGTGCTCCCCTGTACTACCAGATTAAATATGTATCGTTTACTGCGTCCGGCCATGGATGAGCAAACCCGAACCTATTGGGACCGGAATAGCCAAGCAATAGCAGGCGGTGTAATTCATTATGGGAAATTTGAAAGATATTTTTCGGTATTCAGAAAACTAATTTTACCAATGATCCATCCTTATGGCAAAATTGATAAGTGTATGGGTGCAGAAACACTTTCTGAACAGAAAATATTTTATAATCAGCAATGGAATACTTACCGCTGGCGGGCCTTATTCAGAATTTTTTTCAGTAAAATACTATTGGGCAATCTAGGACGTGATCCGGTCTGTTTTAAATATGTTGATATCAAGAACATAGCGAATGAATTACTACAGCGGGTGCAGCACGGATTAACGGAAATACCGGTTAAGAACAATTATTTTCTGACCTATATGCTGAAAGGATCATATCCGGATTTAAAATATTTACCTCCTTATCTGCAAGAAATTAATTTTAGATTCCTAAAAAGTAATGTCCACCGGGTGAAACTGATTATTGCCCCGGTGGAAAATTATCTGCAGGAACTTGATCCTGGCAGTATATCGAAATTTAATCTCTCCGATATTTTTGAGTACATGTCTGATGATTTGTTGGAAAAAAATCTCGATTTGATCCTGCGGGTAGGCAGGAATAAGGCAAGAATTGGATTCTGGACATTATTTGTTCCCAGAAGAATACCTTCGGTTTTCAGCTATAAGTTAAAGTCAGATACAGACCTGGCTCAGGAATTGCACAAGTGTGAGCGTACATTTTTCTATAGTAGTTTTAATCTCTGGTATATCCAAAATGTATAAACGGCCGATTAAATCTTATACTAACCAGGATAAAGTAGTTGGCCGCTAGAAGTTCTTAATACTTATATCTGTTAAGAAATCCTTTTTCTGAACATCTGAATATCTTTACCGGATTGACCTGCTTACTTATTTAACAGCTGAAACAGGTTAGGCAGGTATTTAGAAATTAACCAGAATCTGCTTGCCAAATAATAATAGTACAATTATTTTTTGCATATGTGGTAAAAAATTCACTTCTTGTTAGTAATGAATTATTCAAACCATTAATAGAGACATAGGAGTATAAATTATTAATATGATTAAGGGATACTCGTTACTTCAAAACTGGGAGTTCAAGATAAGTGCAGGAAATAAAAGAGTTAGTTATCCATCAAGAAAAATTCATAGTTGGCATAAGGCGTCGGTTCCGGGGACTATTCATACTGATTTATTAAAGAATAAAATCATCTCCGATCCGTTCATTGCTGATAACGAAGAAAAAATAAAGTGGATAACTCAAAGTGACTGGCAGTATCAAACGCGGTTTGATTTACCTCGGAATTTTGAATTAAACAGACCGATTGATCTTATTTTTAAAGGATTGGACACTTTTGCAGAAGTATCGCTGAATGGACAACTTATCGGCCGAGCAGAAAATATGTTTCGTGTATTCGAGTGGGAAGTGCATGAATATTTAAAACCGGCCAATAACATATTGAAATTGGTATTTAAAAATCCATTCGAGATCTACGAACATATACATCATGAAAATAAAGACAATTTCAACCGGAACTTGGAACCACGGGCTTATTTGCGTAAAGCACAGTACTCTTTTGGTTGGGACTGGGGTCCGGCTTTGCCCACAGCAGGTATCTGGCGCCCGGTCTACCTGGAACAGCACGACGGCATAAGAATTAAAGCGCTACGCTTCACTACTTCTGAAATTAAAAATAATCAGGCCAGTATAAAAGTCAAGGTAGATTGTGAGGGGAATAGTGAGCGGATCTCTGCCCTAAGAATCAGACTTTCTGACCAAAGATCGCAATATGAAAAATACATAGAACCCACGGAGCAATTGCAATTTACCGTAGATTGGGAAATACCAGAACCACAATTGTGGTGGCCTAATGGCATGGGCAAAGCAAACATGTACGATCTGGAGGTAGCGGTATTGGATCGCCATCGGGAAGTTACCGATTTATGGCAGAAGAAAGTAGGTATCCGCACCATTGAACTAAAACAAAAGGAAGCAAACAGGCCGGTTTTTCGCTTTCTGATCAACGGGGAACCTCTATATATCAAAGGTGCCAATTGGATTCCCGCTGATTCTTTCCTGCCGCGGGTCAATTATCAGAAATATCAGCAATTACTAACCCAGGCTTGCTGTGCTCATCTGAATATGATCCGGGTCTGGGGCGGGGGAATCTATGAGGATGATATATTTTATCAATTATGTGATGAGTTAGGTTTGCTGGTATGGCAGGACTTTATGTTTGCCTGTTCTCCTTATCCTGAATATCCCGAATTCCTGCAAAATGTGCAGGAGGAATTAAAACAGAATATTCTACGCCTGCAGCATCATCCCAGTCTGGCTATCTGGTGCGGTAACAATGAAAATGAATGGATCTGGCAACGCAGCGGAAACGCACATCTCGAAACCATGCCCGGTTTTTCTATATTTCATCAACTCATTCCCTCTCTACTTGAGGAATTGGATAAGGATCGCCCTTACTGGCCCAGTTCCCCCTTTGGTGATGATGCCGATCCGAACAGCGTAAATAGCGGTAACCGTCACCAGTGGGACATCTGGAGTTTTTGGATGGATTACACGCAGATAAAAGATGATAAAAGTTTATTTGTAACTGAATTCGGATTTCAGGCTCCGGCGAACCGGCAAACCCTGGAAGCGGTGATTCCACCGGCGATGCGCTACATACAAAGCAGAATATTTGAATGGCATAATAAGCAGATTGAGGGTAATGAACGTCTGATCCGTTTTTTAGCCGGACATCTGCCGGTCTGCCCGCAATGGCCGGATTATATCTACCTGACCCAGCTCAATCAGGGTTTTGCTTTAAAAACATGTCTTGAACATTGGCGCCGGCGCTGGCCGGAAACAAGTGGTAGTATTATCTGGCAACTAAACGATTGCTGGCCGGTGAGTAGCTGGTCATTGATTGATTCCCGCCTGCATCCTAAACTTAGTTACTTTTTTGTTAGCAGGGTTTTTTCTCCGTGTTTTATATCCTTCGAAAAAGTAGAGGATAATTTACAGGTCAGTTTATCCTGTGAACAAAAGCAAACTGGGATCTTAAATCTGGTATTTTACCAGCTTTCCACGGGTAAAAAAATCACCGGGAAGCGATTTAAACTTGATCTGCAAAAATACGGGCGAAAGAACTGGAATGTCCCTTTAGCCAAATTAGCAATGAAAGAAGATTGGATTGCCATTGCCACTGTCAGTGATGATGAGGGAGCAAGTATCAATCGTAATTATTTTATTTCAGGCCGCTGGAAACATCAGCGAATAGCAGATGCAAAGATTAAAATACAGCGAAAAAATAAAAATTTAAAAATTACCTGCAAAAAACCAGCATATTTTGTAGATCTATATCACCCCAAAATACATTTTGAAAACAGAGCCTTTATTCTGTTACCAGGAGAGGAAAAAATATTCTCAGTTCCTGAGGAAATATCGATCAAAGATATCCAGGTTTTTATGTTGAATTCCTATCTTAGGCATTAAATAATTTTCATTACAAGATTTGCTCAATAGCCACTATCTGAAGATAGTGGACAATGAACGATATCTGCATATATATATGGTCGTGGTGGAGTTTTCTCCATCACGGGAAATTTTCAGGATATACATCCTTAAATATATCAGGTGAAACAGCCGTAGGCCTACTTCACAGGGGATAAGATATCCGATTAGTTGGCATGATTTTTTCTTTATATAGTAGTGATAAAAATTATTTCTATCATTTATTGATTAATTACTACTCAGAAAACTCTGGACAAAATAAAGTAAAGTAAATATAAACAATAAAAAACGACCTGGAATTTACTGAACTTGATGCAATAATCACCATAATTAGATTCGGGTGAATATGAAAATTTTTCAGCAGTACGCAAAATTTGCACGTATATTTTAGGGGAGGTCATCATGAAATCTGCTAACTTGTTTTTAATCTTTCTTTTTTGCTCATTCTGGTTACTCCTGCCGCTGCAGGCCCAGAACTCAGAATTTGACGTCGATATTTATAAACAGTTTTTGCAACAACATCAGAATATGGCAGCTGGTGAATTGATGTCCCTCTATCCGGCTGGATTATTCCAGAAGACCGCTGCGGATATCAATCCGGATATACTTTATTTCGATTCGATCGATCTCAATTATCAATTGACTGAGGCGGAAAAGGAATTACTCACTAAGCATGGATTTGTAGTTAGCGAGCGTCTGCAAGGGGAATCGTTCGCCGAACGCTTGCTCGATATTTATCACAAGGATCTGCCGGTATTCATATCCAGTGATGCCGTCCTGCATGCATTTCATTGTTCCTATGACCGGATCCTGAAGGATATTGAATTAGCATACCTGATCCCCCGCCTAACGCGTCTGTTGGAAACTTTGCATTCCCAATTGCCGGCTCTGGTGACACGTTATTCTTCTAACGCTGATATGCAGATTATGCTGCAGGATGTCGACCTGTATCTCACCATTCCCAGAGTACTTCTTGATGAAACGGTTCAACCATATTTCCCAGCTAATGTTCCTATAGTAAACTTAATTCTACAGGATATTGCCGGCCTACAGCTGCTGGAGATATCCCTTTTTTCCACGACGTCTAAAACGATTGATTTCAGCCAGTTTAAAATCCGGGGACATTATATTGATGAATATCATCCTGAATTAGCGGCATATTTTCAAGCCATGATCTGGTTAGGTCGGATTGAGATCTATCTGCTACCACCGCGGTCTGTAGGTCCGCAGCAAACCCGTGCTGACATGCAACGGCAGGTGATCGATGCACTGTTGCTGGCAGAATTGGTAGATCTGGCTGAAGCTTATCCCGTCTATCTGCAGATTGAATCCATGCTCTCGTTTTTTGTCGGTGAGCAGGATAATGCAGAGCTGGATAATATAAATGAGTTAAAACAGGAATTGAATATTACCGAGGCTACTGTCCTGCTGGATACGCTCAAGCTGGCAGAGTTCCAGCAAACCCTGGCCATGGAACCATATGCCGAACAGAAAATTCTATCGCAGATCCTGATGAATGATCCCTGTTCACCTGATAGTATTGTCCCGGCATCAGCATTTATGTTATACGGTCAGCGCTTTGTTATCGACTCCTATGTAACCGGTAATGTGGTTTATGACCGCATCCGCTATCAGAATACAGCTATAACCAGGATGTTACCTTCAACACTGGATATTCTATTTGCCCTGGGCAACGATGCAGCCGGACAACTACTGCAAACGGAACTGGGAGAGTATCATTACGCCAGCAATCTTACCGCGCTGCGCTATCTGATCGATTCGTATGAACCTGACTTCTGGAATAGGTCATTATACAATATGTGGCTGCACACCATTCGCGCACTAAATCCACCTCCACAGCGTCAGAATCTACCACCTTTCGTACAAACAGCAGCCTGGTGGCAGAAGAACATGAATTCGCAATTGTCTTCCTGGACCGAATTGCGTCATGATCACCTGTTGTATGCCAAGCAGTCATATTCTGGTGGGGTAATTTGTTCCTATCCGCATGGGTATGTCGAGCCGGCACCATTGTTATTTTCAAGATTGAAGGATCTTGGTCTGACCGTAGCCGAGGAGATACAGCAATTCGATTTTGACGATGAATATATGGAATCATTTATTGTTGATTATTTTATGAATCTATCCGGGGTATGCGATACTTTACAGTCTATTGCTCAGAAAGAGATTGATGGAGTGATCTTTTCAACCGCCGAGCAGGAATTCCTGCAAAAAATGATCAGGATAGAACAAGGGTGTGGTGAAGTTTATTCCGGATGGTATAAGAGATTATTTTATCAGGATTATGATGGAACAGATGGTTTTTTAAAGAAAGATTACCTGGTGGCGGATTATCATACCGCACCAACCGATGAAAATGGTATTATGGTCGGCTGGGTAGCTCATGCCGGTACAGGACCGGTGGACATGCTGATCCTGACTGCAAATCTACCCGGTACGGGTAAGGTCGCGTTTATCGGC
>CAYSHN010000105.1:0-9663 GCA_964430815.1 uncultured Calditrichota bacterium
CTAGAAGGTAACGTAGGAGAAGAAGAATTCATGGAATATTGGAGGATGAAAAAATGATAATAATTATAATGCTTATTTTTTTAAACCAGACCCATCGTAGCTGAACTCATAAAACTTAAATCTGATAATATAAAGGAGTTGGTCGTGTATAAATGTATTATTTTGCTGGTTTTTGTACTGTTAATGGGAAGCTCTGCTCAGACACTGGATGAAATCATTGGCAAATGCCTGGAAGTTGCTGGTCAGGAAAAATTAAACCATATAGAATCAATGACCATTAAAGCCATGCTTTTACAGGGGGGCATTGATAATCCGCTGGTAATATATAAGAAGCGTCCCATGAAATACCGTACTGAAACGATGATCCAGGGGAAGACCATGCTGCAAGTTTATGATGGCAGCAATGGTTATCTGATAAATCCCTTTATGAATATTAAAGATCCACTGGCTATGGACGCTGAGCTACTGGAACAGATGAAAGACCAGGCGGATATTGATAATATATTGTTGACTTACAAAGACAAAAATTATAATCTGGAATATGCCGGGGCGGAAGATATGGAAGGTGTCAAGGTACTGATTTTGAAATTAACTAAACCCGACGGCGAAGTAGCGAAGATTTATATCGATGCTGAAAAATATATGGTATGCAAAATTGTAAGCAAAGTGTTAAGCCAGGGAGTAGAAAACGAGATTGAATCTTCTTTTGATAATTATAAATATGTAAATGGTATTTTGTTTCCTTTCAAATATGAGCAGAAAATTGGCGGACAGGTTTTTGTACAGATATCGCTTGTATCTTTTGAACTGAATAGCAATTCCCCCGATTCGCTTTTTGTAGTGCCGGCAATAGTGAACGGTGGAAATAAATGAAATTCCTGCTAGTCAGTTTTACCATTATTTTATGTTCATGTGCATCAAGAACTATGCTGATCACTCAACATGCCGATCCGGTGGGTCTGGAACAAATGGTTAGATTTCTGGCCGATACAATTGGCGGCAGAAGTTGTCTGCAGATCGAATCACTAAATAAAACAGCTGACTATATTCAATTCAAATTTAGTGAAATAGGACTAAAATGTTCAACTCAGTCATATGTTGTTGAAAATCATGAATACAAGAATATTTATTGCCAAATTGATGGTGAAAGTAAAGAAATATTTATAATCGGTGCTCATTATGATACTTTTGAAAATCTACCGGGAGCAGATGATAATGGATCGGGAATTGCCGGTCTAATTGAAACGGCCAGAATTATTTCCAGTGTAAGAAAACCTTATTATACACTGCTGTTTGTGGCCTTTACTTTGGAAGAACCACCTTATTTTAGAACTGAAAACATGGGTAGTTATAAATTCGCAGAATTTATCAAGCAGTCTAAGCAAAAGGTCAAGGGCATGGCTTGTCTGGAAATGATTGGATATTTTACCGACCAAAAAAACCAAGACTATCCATCTGTAATATTCAAATTATTTTATCCGGCCCGGGGTAATTTTATTGCAACCGTTTCAAATTTTGGCTCCTCTGTTCTTGCCGATGAATATCAGAATCATGCTGAGGCACTGAATGAAATACGATGTGCACAATTGACAGTTCCGTCATTTGTAACCGGTGTTGATTACAGTGATCATCTGAATTTCTGGCATTTTGGATTTGATGCGTTTATGATCACCAATACCGCGTTTTACCGGAATAAAAATTACCATACTATAGAAGATAAACCGGGATTTTTGGATTATAAACGCATGGGATTTGTGGTCAATACCCTGGCGAATATGCTTTTAGGAAAATTCTAATTTCTAAGTCTAAAATAATGGATGTTATTTAATTTAATCTTTAGACTGATCTTTAATTAAACCTACTATTATAATTTTGACCTGCTATTTGCCTCATTATTAATTGTTGATAATACGCTTTTTTGTTTTTAAATGGATAAAACCGCTAAATTGGTTTTCCGATACTTTCTTGATCTGCTTATCTCAGATCGATCTTATCAGAAAGTATATTAGTCATCAGGATCAACATCATCGAAAAAAATCATATATAAAGGAATGGCAAGAAATATTATTGATATATGGTTTTAATTTGGAAACTACCAGCATTTTAAGGTAAGTTAACATTATATGATCGAAACAGGAAATGACTGATGCGATTGAGTGAACTAGGATTTGATGATTGGTTTCAACAAAAACTGCTTGAGTTGAATAGAACTGCAAACGAAGTTGCCCGGGTTACCAGAGTCGATCGCGGCCGGTATTTAGTTCGTAATGAACAAGAGGAAATTCAGGCTGAACTTACGGGGAAAATACTATTCGCAGCTGAGTCAAGCGGAGATGTACCTTGTGTCGGGGACTGGGTTCTGGTGGATTATTACAATGAGGGCACACTGGCCATCATTCAGGAGCTATTACCAAGAAAATCATTCTTACGCCGCAAGAGTGCCGGCAAGAAAATCGATTATCAAATGATTGCAGTGAATATTGATACTGCTTTTATTATCCAGTCATGTGATATTGATTTTAACCTGCGCCGGTTAGAACGCTACCTGGTTATGGTTCAGGAAGGTCATATTAACCCTGTAATCCTGCTCAGTAAGAGCGATCTGATCACTGCCACTCAGCTGGACCAACGAATTGCGGAAATTCAGAATTCTCAGATCAAAGCAAAAGTCTTTGCTTTCAGTAATATGACCGCCGCAGGCCTGGATGCAGTTCAGCAGATGTTAGAACAAGGCAAAACATTTTGCCTACTGGGATCGTCGGGAGTGGGAAAAACCACTCTCCTGAACAAACTCATCGGACAAGAGATATTTGAGACAAACCCTGTGCGCAGCAAAGATGGCAGGGGCATACATACCACTGCCCGGCGTCAACTGATCGTTATGGAAAATGGTGCCTTGCTGATTGATACACCAGGTCTGCGGGAATTGGGTATGCTGGCTGTCGGCAGCAGCATCGATGATCATTTTTCGGATATCCAGGTGTTAGCTGAGAATTGTAAATTCAACAATTGTACTCATATCCGCGAAGCCGGTTGTGCTATCCTGGCGGCAATTGACCAAGGTAAACTGGATGAAGACCGTTACCGCAGTTATTTGAAATTAAAGAAGGAATCTGAGTATCATGAAATGTCGTATGTCGAAAAACGACGCAAAGATAAACAATTCGGACGTATGGTAAAATCCATCATGAAACATAAAAAGAAAAGATAAAATATTAGTCGTAAGATCAAGCGGTGAGTATCCCAGAATACAGGCCGCACGCGCTCCGTGATTATCGTAGATATAGATTTTATAATAATTCGACTAATTTGGGTAATATTTCTAAAGCATCGCCAACAATGCCATAATCGGCTACTTTGAAAATAGGAGCTTCCGAATCTCTATTGATAGCGACGATATATTTGGATGACGACATGCCGGCTAAATGTTGTATCGCACCGGAGATCCCTACCGCAATATAAAGAGTAGGTGAAACAGTTTTACCGGTCTGTCCCACCTGTTCAGCATAAGGCCGCCAGCCAGCATCCACCACTGCACGTGAAGCGCCCTGGGCTGCTCCTAATTTTTCGGCCAGTGTGGTAAGCAGATGAAAATTTTCCGGACCTTTTAAACCACGTCCTCCGGAAACGATTATATCCGCTTCGGTTACATCTAATTTGTTTTTAGCATTGCTGATAATTTCCAGTACCCGGTATTTAAATTCAGTTGTGACTGTAGTTTTTTCGATGATCTCGGGGGTGATGGGATGTTCTTCCGGTACATATATTTTTGACCGGACAGTTATGATTTTAATCTTCGATTTTATTTGGATGGTTGCCTGCACTTTGCCGGCATATATGGGCCGGATGATTCTTAATTCTCCGTTTGCCCAGTCGACAGCAGTACAATCACTGGCCATGGCCGCATTTAATCGAACGGCCACCCGTGGAGCCAGATCTTTACCCAGCGCAGTTGCACCAAGGATAATCATATCAGCCTGTTGTTCTTCTGCCGCTGCAGCCAGTATACGTGCATAACCTTCAGGATTGTACAGGGTCAATCTTTCATCTTGGTAGGTCACGATTTTTTCTGCACCATATTTAGCCAGCTGAGTGGACAAGGCAGAAATATTCCACCCGATTAATATGGTAATAAAATCGACACCCCTGGCCATAGCTAATTTTCTGGCTAGCGTAATATTTTCAAAAGCTATTTTTTTAACCTCTCCATTTCGTTGTTCGGCGAATACCAAGATTTTACTCATTGATGAACTCCTCAGGAATGCGCTCTACTGATTTCATTTTGATGATGGTCTTCATATTCAAATGATTAGGTTAGAACTTTTGCTTCTTCGCGTAATAAACGCAATAATTCCGGGACAGCTGCTGGTCCTGTACCGATAATTCTGCCGGGAGTTTTCTGCGGCGGATAATTGAATTCGGCAATTTCGATAAGTTCAGCTGGCAGATCCACACTCTTTTCCTGAATCTGAATACGTTTGCTGGCCATAATACCTTTCAATGAAGCATAGCGTGGTTCGTTCAAACCACGCTGGGCGGAAATAATAGCCGGCAAAGAACAGGTTACTTTTTCAACTCCGCTCTCAATCTGACGTTCGGCAACTATTGTGGTGTCATCCAGGGTGAGTTTGGTGACAACATTGATAGCCGGCAGATTTAATTTTTCTGCCAGCACAGAAGGTAATTGAGCCTGGTCGTCGTCAATAGATTGTTTGCCCGTGAGAATCAGATCGTACTTTTCTTCCTTCAGTATTTTTGCTAATGCTTCAGCCGTGACCTGCGCATCAAGGGGGATTTTGGTAACTTTAATCTGAACTGCTTTATCGGCACCCATAGCCAATGCGCTGCGAATAGCAGCGGTGATACGATCCGGGCCAAGCGAGATAATTGTAACTTCGCCCCCCTGAGCTTCCTTAATTCGCAGTGCTTCTTCTACGGCGAATTCATCAAAAGGATTCAGGATGAAATTTATTTCTTCTTCCCGGATTGATTTTTTATTATCACTGATTTTTATTCTGGTTTCGGTATCGGGTACCTGTTTAATACAGACAGCGATGCGCACTGACTTTTCTCCTCGGTTATCTAGTTAGCTCAGTAAATTATAATGGATATTTTTTCTCCGCTATGACCATATTTGCAACTTTTATTATATTTTCATCTTCATTTTTATCCACCATCAGGATATTCCGGCGGATAATGCGCCAGGCTTGTTCACAAAATAAATTGCACATTGATATTTCATCTAAACAATTTTCCATGCCCCGCTTACGGATACTGGTGTCCACCCGGGAAATGCAGGCAATCATCGCATACAAATACATGATAGCATCCGCCAGGCGTTCATGGATCATTTCTCTCATCACAATATCCTTACCGTATTTAATCAATACACGCTCCGTAGTGACATACAAATTCTTAGCCCAGTTCTCAAATTCAGATTTGGCTTTAGAAAGAATCGGATGAATAACGCGCAACCGTTCTTTAGTCAAGCGGTCTTTCATGTACTGTACAGCATAATCTGTGATCAAACCGAAACCTTTAATCGGATCTTTAAGAGCTTTGCCCATTTTTTTAAGATATTCACCGCGTTCTTCCATTCCGGCCAGGGAAATAAAAATACGTAATATTTCATTGGTACCTTCGAAAATGGACATTACCCGGGCATCGCGTACATTCTGTTCATAGGGGTATTCCTGACTGTAACCGATTCCACCGGCCATTTGCAGGCATTCGTTTACATTGCTCCATAAAGCTTCAGTAGCAAACACCTTACAAATAGCAGATTCCAGAGAGAAATCGATTTTTTCACTATCAATCATTCCGGTGGTCAAATATACCATGGATTGCATGGCAAAGATGTTGAGGCTGATTTGAGCAATTTTTTTCTTGATGATCTCAAATTCACTCAGTGCTTGGCCAAATTGTTTCCGTTCGGTCACATATTCAAGGATCTGCTTCAATACCACTTTGGAAGCACCGATAGATCCTCCGGCCAGAGTAACCCGCCCAGAGTTTAGAATTTCCATGGCTACTTTAAATCCTTTCCCGTGTTCACCCAGGACATTTTCGAAGGGGATTTCTACATTATCGAAAAAGAGTGCCGTAGTGGAAGAACTGCGTATACCCAGTTTTTTTTCTTCTTTACCGGATTTGATGCCCATATCCCGCGTTACTATAAAAGCCGTGATCTTATCCTGTTTAATATTGTGAGTGGTTTGCAATTCTTCTTTGGCAAAAATAGTGAAAAAATCAGCGATTCCACCGTTGGTCGTCCACATCTTGGATCCATTGAGACGATATACGCCTTTGATTTCATCGCGTACCGCACGGGTTTGTATTCCTCCGGCATCGGAACCAGCGCCTGGTTCACTTAAAGCATAGGCGGCGATCATTTCACCCGTGGCCAGCCTGGGTAGATATTTTTTCTTCTGCTGTTCGGTACCATACAGTAATAAGCCCTTTAGACCGATTGATTGATGGGCTCCGATCAACAGGGCAGTGCTGCCATCATAGCCACTGATTTCTTCAAGGATACGGACATAGGAAGTAGCGTTCAATCCAGAACCACCATACTTTTCGGGGATGATCAAACCGAAGAAACCCAATTCCTTCCAGCCGTTAATAACTTCCACCGGCATCTGTCCTGTCTGATCGAATTTTCTAGAATCAAGTGATCGGTCGGCAAACTTATGTAGTGTATCCAGGATCAACTCCAGATTTTGTTGATCTTCAGGAGTCTGGGTGGGGTATGGAAAGACCAGTTCATCCAGTATCGCACCACTGAATAAGGATTTACAAAAACTGGGTAGAAGGGTTTTCTTCGACATTATGATACTCCTCCGGGTCGAAATGGAACAATCAGTCCAATTATTTTACATTCAAATTTATATGCTAATTATAATATTCATAAAAACCTTTTCCCCTTCGATTTATTTCCAGAATCAGGGGTGAAGGAATAAAACGATTTCCATATTGTTCGGAAAATTTATGCAAGGTATCTATGATTTTGCTTATCCCTACGGTATCGGCATAACGGAGTAAACCGCCGCGAAAAGGAGCAAAACCAGTTCCAAAAATCATCCCGACATCCACATCCTGAGGACGGCATACGACTTTATCCTGCAGGCAACGAGCTGCTTCATTTATGATCGGATAAATCATTCGCCCGATAATATCCTCGGTATTCAAAGTGGTTTTTTGCCTGATGGTTATATACTGGTGAATGACTGGATCGGTGTATTTTTTCTTATCACGGTAGCGGTAAAATCCCTGATTATTCTTCTTGCCCAAGCGATTGTCATGAACCAGTTTAGCTAATACATCAGAATCGGCCATGCGATCGCTCATAAAATTGGAAAGAATTTTTGCCACCTTGTAGGCTACATCTATTCCTACTTCATCGAATAGTTCAAGGGGACCCATAGGCATTCCAAAATCCACTATCACCTGATCTACCCGCTCCGGAGTATGACCTTCTTCTAGCAAGGTGATAGCTTCGACCATATAGGGTACCAGTAAACGATTGACTAAAAATCCTGGACCGTTTTTGACTACCAGCGGTGTTTTACCCAGTTGCTTGGTCAATTCAAATACTGTAGCCACCGCCAGATAGGGAGTACCCTGGACACCAATAATTTGAACGAGGCCCACTTTATTCACAGGATGGAAGAAATGCATCCCCAGAAATCGTTGTGGCTTGGTAAAAGCCGTAGCCATTTGGTCAATAGAGAGCGAGGAGGTGTTTGAAACTATAATTGTTTCAGCAGATAGGTGAGATTCTAATTCTGTAAAAACCCGTTTTTTTATTTCCAGATCTTCTACGATTGCTTCAACCACCAGATCGACATTTTTAAAGCCGGAGTAATCAACAGTCCCGGTAATGTTGGCCAAAATGTGCGCGTATTCTAATTTGGTGAGTTGCCTTCTTTTTACTTTACTGTAGAGGATGGAGGAAGCCTGCTGAAAAGCTTTGGCTACTGCATCGTAATTAATATCTTTAACCCGGACCGGAATACTTTTACTGGCGAACAATTGAGCAATCCCACCGCCCATTACGCCGGCACCAAGCGCAGCAGCCCGTTTGATTGGCTGGATCTTAATATCCGGATTAGTGGTACCATTTTCTTTTTTAATTGCTTCGGTCCACTGATAAATATTGATCAGATTATTGGAAATCGGTGAACCGATAAGCTGACTGAACAAGCGGGCTTCGATTTCCAGCCCTTTAGTCAGTGTCTGGCTGTATCCTTTTTTTATAGATTGAATGGCTTTGAGCGGAGCTGGATAGTGTCCATGGGTCCGTTGCCATACCATTTTTTTTGCCTGCCTGAAAACGATAGCGCGTCCCAGCGGATTTTTTTCCAGCAGTAAAGTAACGAGTCCTTTTGGTTTACGTTTGGTACGGGCTAGTAAATCTTTGCCAGCGATGACATCTTCAGCAAATTTAACTGCTGATTCCATCACCAGTTCTTTGGGGATAATGCGGTCAATGACGCCGGCTTTGAAAGCCCGGCGGGCATCGAGATTTTTACCGGTTAGAATAATGTCCAGACTGCGTTGTAGACCGATCAAGCGGGGCAAACGCTGGCTGCCTCCCCAACCAGGGAAAATTCCCAGATTAACTTCAGGTAAGCCGATCCTGGTTTTTGGATTGTCCGAAGCTAAACGATAAGTACAGGCCAGCGAAATTTCTGTACCACCACCCAGGCAGGCTCCATCAATAACCGCAATAGTGGGAAAAGGGAGAGTAGCTACTTTATTAAAGATCTCCTGCCCCCGGCGGGAGACCTCATACCCTTTTTCTACGCTGGTAATAGTCAGTATCTCCTTGATATCAGCACCGGCAATAAATTTGTCTTCTTTACCGGAGAGGATTAGTAAACATTTTATATCAGTCTGACGGGATAACTTGTCTATTTTTTCATCCAACTCCATCATGACCGCTGTATTGAATTTATTTACTTTTTCATCAATCAAATCAAAAGTCAAAACAGCAATTCCATCGGTGATGTTCTTAATTGTAAAGGCACTGTTCATTTTAACACTCCTTGGTTCCAGAAGGCCCGATCAGTTATTACGCTTGAAATAGTGTAGGAGATTTCATTTTAAATTTGTTACTTTCTTTCCAGAATAAAAGCAGCACCTTGACCGCCACCAACACACAGAGACGCCAGTCCTAAATTCAAATTACGCCGTTTCATTTCCATTAACAAAGTGATTATCAGACGGGTTGCTGATCCACCCACCGGATGTCCAAGGGCGATAGCACCGCCATTTACATTTAATTTGTCGAGATCAATTTTACCGCAGGCTTTATCCAGATTCAAATATTGGCGTGATAGTTGATCTGATTCAAATATTTGTAAATTCGCCAGCACCTGAGCGGCAAAGGCCTCATTGATTTCAAACAACTCAATATCTTTTATGGTCAAACCGGCGCGTTGTAGGACTCGTGGTATGGCAAAGGCCGGACCCAAGCCCATACGGCTGGGATCCAAACCGGCGAAAGCGAAGGAACGGATATAGCCGAGCGGTTCATAGCCTAAATCTTTAGCGCGTGCGTCAGTCATTACCACAACTGCCGCGGCACCGTCGGTTATCTGACTGGCATTACCGGCCGTTACCGTTCCGTAATAACGATCGAAAACAGGTCGCAATTTTCAC
>CAYSHN010000106.1:0-9655 GCA_964430815.1 uncultured Calditrichota bacterium
TCCGAAGCAGTACAGTATCGTACGCTGGACCGGCAGTTGTGGTTGTATTAGGCACGAAGGCACAGAGGTCTATAGATTCCGCCAGGTTCAAGTGACAACCTGATATATGACCTATCGCCAAGGCCATGGCGGGTACTGTCAAGCTGGAAGCGAGTGCAACACCAATTAGTCTTATACCCAGGTTAGGAAATGCCGCCACCAATACGGCACTGCCGCATCCAATGAGGACCAGCCAAAACGTTCCGAAAAACTCTGTGCTGTATTTCTTCATGATAATCTCATTAATATTAGTGGCTTTATATTATGCAAAAGCGTCCTGCTTTTAAAGGAATTGTATTTATTATGCGGGATTGTATTGCGTTTGTCGATTATTTATCAATCAATGCTTTCACGATTCTGGCTGCCTCCAGAGGGCCATCGCGCGAAGATTGCCACTTCTGCAGCCGTTGAGCTGACTCTCGAAAATTTCCTTGTCCTAACACTTGACGTATTGCGGATGTGAGTAATCCCCTTCTCAGGCTGCGACGGGAGAGACATAACCCGGCACCATGTCGTTCCATTTGCTTAAGATTAAAGTTTTGCTCAGGTTGTAGGGGAAATCCGATCACTGGGATACCCGAAGCAATAGATGTCTGGATAGTCCCCTGTCCGCCATATGTAACTGCAAGATTACATAATGGCATGACGAGATGGGATGGCAGGAAATCTGCCACGAGAATATTCTTAGCCTTACCAAGAAACCTATTGTGCACGGTTGTGCAGACTACCGCCCGGATATTAATGTTTTCTAGTGTTTTGTATACCAACTCAAGATCCTCTCGATATCCCGAAGTCATCGCCACATATATCTTAGGCATGTCTGTATCCAAAAACGCCTGAACTGCGTCGGGAACACTACCAGGGAGTTGCGCATAGATTGCCCCGGCATATTTCAGTCTTGCTGAGAGACGGAAAAGATTGGTATTCGTTGGTCGCCATGATTCTATCTCTTCCTCGGGGATAGTGAGAATCTCAGGGACATCAGTGATTAGGGTGAGATCTCCCATGAGAGCGTCATCAAGACTTCGCACTCGTTCGATATGTAAGGCGTCTGCAACGAAGTTGCTAGTCTTCAATTGCAGAATAAAATGGTTATAAAACCAGATACTAAGGCGGTCAATCCAGGCATCCGGGATAAGGCTTGTGAAGAAACTATCGAAATATTCTGCACAGGTAAAAAGACCGGCCGCCATTATCGGAGGGACATAGGATCCCAGGTGGGTCACTACTAATGGAATGCCAGCACCTCTGGCTGATAATCCGGTAGAGAGAGTGAAACCGGTGATGACTGCCCTCGCATTTTGTTTCTGGAAAAAAGATATTTCTGATTGCACATGCTGCAGAAGGCTTTTTCTCTCGTAACCTTCTTTAATCTGAATTGTAGCAGTAACATAGCGGCGGCACTCCTCATCGGTCATAAACGGCTCAATCCGTTGATATGGAATACCTTCCTGCTGTAATGCAAACTCATAGGTCCCGCCGTGTGTTGCCATGATTACTGGAGTGCCAATTTCTACCAGCTTCTGATAAACGGCTATCATCCGGGAAGTCTCGGAGAGGAATGCACAATTGGGCAAACAAATGACCGACATGTGGTACCTCGCTTACTTTACTTCAAACCTTTTACCTTTCTCGGATCCTGATGCAAGAAAATAGAAGTTCATGTGCAGTTTAAGGTGGAAACACAACAGTTCTCGTGAACCTCAGCAAAATAATACCGATTAAAATCGGAAGATCAATATCCTGCCAACCGTTCTTATGGTTGAGCGATGTTTGGTATAATATGCTACTCTTTTTTATATGAAACCGGATTGTTTAACATCAGATGTTGTGAATTTTTTAATTTTAATATTTCCCTGAGTTTTTGCTGATCCATCGAAGCCCGCGGTCTGGTGGCCAAACCAACCGCTGCGCAAAACAGTGAGATGTTTTGTGACACGATTCCAGCATCTTCGGCTGCCCATACTAATTTTAAGGTATCTTCTCCAAAGGTGAACCTGGAAATATCCGACACCAGTAAACAAATTACCGGGGCCCTGGCTACATTCTCCTGCCTGCCGGCAATCAGCATCCGGTAGTCACCATCTGTAAATAAATCAAGTACATGATTTTTCGCATCATAAAGATAAATGCCTGATTTCATAAATATATAAACATCGATATCCTGGGCATTTAGTGCTGAAGGTGCGGTGCGCTTACCAATCTCAGGCCGGTTAACTCCGTTGGCAGCCCAAAGTAAATCCGACAGATCCTGAAGTTTCAGATTGGTAGTATCAAAGTCCTTCTGCGATGCCCTTAAAGCCAGGGCTTTCATGACGGGTAATCCTCTGGTAGTATCAGGTGGATTCAGTACTATTCTCTTTTGGTTTTGAGCAAACACGGTACTGATTAACATGGTAAAACAGATGTAAAAAATAATCTTTTTCATTGTTGTCCTCTCAGTGTCGGTATTAAAAAAATCATAGTTATTTGCAGATTATTTAGTATTAATAAAATCATTTTTCTCAATGGTAATATGTGCCAGTTCAGGAATATTCTTTAATCTTTTTCTATAATCTTCGACTAAATAATTTTTACCAGCCACCAAAGAAATGATGCAAGCATAATTATTATCTGCAATTTTCCATACGTGCAGATCGGATATCTTTGAGTCTCCATCAGATTCAATTCGTTTTTTAATTTCTGTGGCAAGTGGTGATTTATAGTCCAAGAGTATTCTCGCAGAATCATTCAATAGCAATGCTGCCCATCTGATTATCAAAATGGCACCCACAATTCCCATGATCGGATCTAAGCGATTGAGTGCCAGGTATTTAGCTCCGAGTATGGCGATAATCGCGAATATTGAGGTAAGTGCATCGGCGATTACATGCAAATATGCAGATTTAAAATTTAAATCGTTATGCGTTTCAGGTATATGGTTATGAGCATCCTCAGTCGCCTGATGCGAATGGCGTATGGGTGAGTACAATCCGCTATTCAGTATTATAGCACATACCAGATTGACCAACAGACCCATAATGGCCACCAGTAATGCCTGATTATAAATAATAACCAGGGGGTTTATCAATCGTTCGATCGATGCGTAAACCATCATGATCGCCACCATCCCCAGCACCAAAGCGCTCGAATAGGCACCGAGAATCTCTATTTTCCAGGTTCCAAAGTTAAAATTTTCATTACTGGCCTGTCTGCGTGCTAACATATAGGCAACGAGTGCTATCCCCAAAGCAAAGGCATGAGTTCCCATATGTATGCCATCGGCAAAGAGCGCCATTGAATGGGTCACCCAACCAAAAAAAATTTCTGCAATCATCATGATGAATGTTATAATAACGACTAGACGTGTTCTATTTTCAATATGCTTCTTATCGACATTAAAAGTATGTCGATGTTGCCATTGTTCAATATGATCATGCTGCATTATATTTTCCATATTACCAGGTCCATTTATTGGCGATCTTTAAAAACATTTCATACCCATTTTGATCAAATTGTGCCCACCCACATTGATCCCGCATAAAAAAGCAAGAAATTGAATCATAGCAGTTCTCTATAAATAAATTCTATTTGGGATTTAAAATTACATTTGCTGCCAGAATAAATTCAGTTCAGCAGGACCCAGTTTTCCAGCGAATCTGCAGAAACGAAAGTGTCACCACTGCAGGTGAGAGGATTTAAATCCCGGACATCTTTGGGTATGATCATCATTTCCCGTGTGCTTACACCCCGGTCGAAGTATTCTGTAAAAAGCTCATCGCGAAGGACCTCAAAATAAGAAATCATTCGTCCCTGACGGGTAGGGTCATTGACCATGACTGCGATATCCGACATGGTTTGTGATCCAATATGATTTCCAAGTTGCTGACCTGCGGTGACCTGATCATCAATAGTAAAGACCTGTGATGAGTTAATATGGAAGATAGAAAAACGAAAAGCCGGATATTTCTCTGAAACTATTTCTATTTTTGTACCCGCCCATTCCTGCTCAACTCGGGTAATTTTGCCGGTAACCGGTGCAAAGATTTTAACACTATCCCAGGTTACATCACTGCGCGGTTCAAAGTAATGTTTCAAACTTCTACAGTGTTCGAAAGCATCTGAGTAATCATGTCCCGCAGAGGAGCGGAATTTCGAGATTCGATATATTTTATCTAATTCAATATAATTTATTTGGACGAATTTGGGAATGCCATCTTTATCAATATCCCAGGTATCGGTTGATTCTGGATTTTCATCATTACCATTATCATTACAGCCCGGATTAAAACTTGTCAGTGAGATTAATAGAAGGAAAAAATTCAACTGTACAATTTTAAGTGTACTTGTCTTAGATATTATAACGCTGTGCATTTATTCCTCCGCCTTTAGCAAGCGATTTGTTTCACCTGATATTAAATGAAAAATGAATCAACAATCTATATTTTTGATCGATAAACAATGTCTTTAAAGCATAGCCGGAACTATTTTGAAATCAATGTACCAAACAGGTATTAAATATTCAAATTGAGCATGGAGCCAAAGAGTCGAAAAGGCTTTCAGAATGATTATAGAGAAATTTTCCTGACTAATGAGGCAAGTATATATTTAGATAATCAATTATTTATCAACCGACCTGGTTATTAATTAGTGCCAGCAGCGCGAATATCAAGGCCGTATTGATCGGAATGGCATAGGAATTGTAAAGTGCTCCAACTTTTCCGGTTTCCTTTTGGGTAACTTCCTTATATCGGCCAAGGTTTCTGAAAAGTAAAATTCCAATCCAGGGGAATGGGGTCTTCATTCCACGTCGGTCCAGTTTCCGGGTGATCAAAATAGCCGAAACCAGCGCCCACACAGCGCAAATAATAGCAAAAAGTAAAAAAAGGGCAGTGAGGGACATATATCCTCCAATTGAAAATCAAATACGAAGGTATTCGACATTTGCATTATATACGTAAAAAGAAGCGATTAGTTGGAGTGATAAATTTTTCGCACCTCGATGTTTTGTTGATTGATTTGAATCATAGGGGCGAGTGATTATTCGCCCCTACATTCTTACAATATTTTATATTTAAAGGATTTTCCTTATCCGCTTCCCATTTTAAAGGATTATCGCATATATATTTTCTTATTTTGATTAATTCATTTTCATTACGAATTATATGTTCGTAATAATTGCGCTGCCAGACAGGTAGACCGGGTGGTTGATGCAATTGATTAATTTGTTTGGTCATGACGGATTTGTACGAACGAATGATTGTTGGGATGGTGTTTGGTGTTGGTTTCCCAAATTGTTCAATTGTGGGGACACGGTGTGCCGTAGGGGCACGATGCCTCGTGCCCCTACAGACGTTGTTAATTATTAAAATTCCATGTATATGATTCGGCATTATGATAAATTCATCAACAAGGATATTTTTTCGGATTCCGGCGGTTTTTAACCATTCAGTATGTGCGATTTTGCCATAATTATTTAATCTACAGTACGAAATATCATTACCGTTTCTTTTAATTTCGCCAAATAAACATTCACGATTTTTTGTAACGATGGTGACAAAATAGGCTCCTGCTTGTGAATAATCAAAACCCTGCAAACGGATTGAACAGCGATGGTGGATTTGAGGATTGAATTTAATTTTGTAAAGGCGAATAATTATTCGCCCCTACATATTTAGTCGTATTAGAGAACCCGGGCATTGGAACAGAATGCAACAAAACCGGCTAAGATGGCTTCTCTTCCCTGTACACTACTGCTGAAACCAGGGCAGACCATTATTATATCCGAATGCAGGAACGACTGCATGTCCAGGGGATGATTCTCTCGCCAGGCGCAGTTGATCGCTGTGATTGTATCATTGATTTCTGCTTTAAGGATACTATTCATTAAAGTTTCTTTCAATTAATTCAAAATGTATGTGAGGCCCTGGTAAAATCATATGAAGTTTAAGTCTACACAAATCAGGCGCACACAAAAGATTGTATTATTTCCATTCATTTACGGAGTTGTCAGTAAGTTTGTGTAGATTTTCCTGAGTAATCTGCTCACTATTTTATTAATGTTAATATTATTTTTCTTGTAAAGCCTGGATAAATTCAGTTGGATTTTTTGGACTTACCAGTATATAATAATTATTGATAGTCGGAATTAAGACTACTTCATTCTTCCTGGTTATGAATAATAATCCTTTAATTCCATTCTTTAATTTGAACCAGCCTTCATTATAACCAAATAAGCCAATTCCATTAGTTCTCCACTTGGGGTTCCAATTAGTATCAGTTGCCAAATTTATTAATTTTATTTCTTTTATTTTTATTTCAGCCAATGCTATTTTTCTGCTATAAAATGATGCTTTAATATCCAAGGTATTTTCACTTATTATAAATTTTGCATTTTTTGCAGATATTAAAGCAAATATTAATACAAAGATTATGAATATTAATAATAGGGATATGGGTACAATAATGAATAATACTGAGTTTGATGCTGGTTGAATTTCAAAGATTTTCATAAAACAAGATTCCCTTCTATAAAATTTTAGATATCAAGACTATTTTCAATTATACAGGAAACAAACCTTATAGCTGTTTTGCTTAAAGTTCACGTAGACTGTAGTAAAGTTGTGACCTCCCTCCAGAAATCGAATAGTATGAGCAACGGCATTGAGAGCGAGCTCTTTAGGTGAAAAGTGTTCTGCCGCACGAAAACAAAAGCAAGGAAGACAATCTACGGCACAATCATATTTATGGCCTTGCTATACCTTGCTGGTGTGAACCCCTTGGAACGGTCTTTCCTTGATGAGGAGATAACCCGAACCCACGCTGAAGAACAGGTATACCACGACGATTGCCCAACCGAGTACGTTCAGAACACCGGAGAGGACGACTGAGACTGTGATAATTACTCCGATGAGATCATAGATCAGAAGATCAAGCAGGATTGCGCCTCTGGCGTCTGCTGCTTTGACATCCTTCGCGAACCATGTGAGTAACAGGGTACCGATGAGTGCCGCGCCATATTCCCGGGCAGTGAACGTACCGCCGTCGTTGAGTGCTGTACCCAGCAGATTGAATAACACAGTCGGAATGAGCAGCAGGCAAAGTCCGAAAATAAGACAGACTGCTGCCTTGATGATTAAGAGAGTTCGGAATGTCATGGGAGTCTCCTTTGGTTTTGTTGTGTAAATACTAAAATATTTATTTATGATTAAATCTCAATACTGTCGGTTTTCCATTCTGCCCCTCATTCGATATCAGCATCTCACCATTTTTAAAAAAAGTAATTCCTTCAGGCTTGTTAAATAAAACCGGATTAAGTTTTTCCATTTGTTCAATTGTCCCGTTCAGGTCAAAAATAAATAAAATATAATCTGTGGCTGAAAGAGCAAATAGTTTACGGGTCAGAGGATGAATACCGATGGCTGATATTCTGAATTTTAAATCGGATTCGTTCATTCCCGATTTTTTTTTACCTTTTAGCGGCAGGGCTATTTTGTTATTCACAATGAATTGTTTAATCACAGTCAAATCAAATATAATAATAGGTTCTGTTGTAAGTGTTTTCGATTTAAGGTCAAATCCATAAACCATCCGTTTGTCTCTGTCGACCCGGCCTAGATCAATTTTACCTTTACAGGCGATCAAAAGTCTGTCATTCTTTTGATCATAACAGAGCCCTTCATTATCCTTCGCCGGGATGCCGGTGGAGTAAGATACCACCTTTGGTTTTCCGGCTTGATAGTCTGAAATTTCAAACAAAACGCCATCACTCCTCAGCACATAAAATAGATCACCAACCCGGGTAATCCCTTCATAATCACCGTCAGAATGAAAAATATACTGATGTTTTATCTCGTTCTTGATGACATCATAGATGAACAGAATCCCATTTTCATCCTGAATGCAGGCTACGGAGGTTGAATCGATTTCAGTCAAACCGGAAATTTCATGCAGAATGGGGGGTAAAAATAAAACCTTATCCGGACTCGTTAAGTCATAACCGGTAATCTGTACATTTTTATTGACGGCCGAATTACCACAACTCAAGATGGTCAGAAAGAAACAGAATATTATTTTTAAAGTTAACGGATGATTGATGAGATGCCTCTTGTCCATTTTTAACTTAATTATTATTTGTTTTCCTCTGATATGAAAGAGGTCGGTCTGATAATTACTGTGACAATAACATGGCTAGAGAAGTTCATCAGGTATTCATCTGACCACCACCGTCACCAACACTCCAGGGCGAAGATTTTCCCTGCTCGAACAAACTCCCGTAAATCCACTAAAGTATTCTCATCTTCGGTCCAAGGAAAAGGAGGGAATGGCATCATCTGCAATACAACATCTTGCATTCTGAATGATACAAAACTCAACGAGTCTGGTGCTACTCGAACATTAAATACCTCTTGCCAGTGATATTGTATTTTAGAACCGCGCACTCGATAAATGCCAGGGGGTACATCAAGCATTAAAAATTGGCCACCTTTACCGGTTTGAACTCCGCTCCAAGGTTCATTGTGGTCAAGAATTATTACATTTGCATGTGTGAGGCCTCCTGTTTCACCATAAACGCAACCAATGATGGCACCTGTTTTGGCTGGGTAATTTTCAATTTTTGTTGTATAGCACTGGAATGATAAGAATGAAACAAGAATAAATAATATAATGTTTCTTATCAACATATCCATTCCTCTATTATTTAATAAATATTTCACCAGAAAAGGGTAGTGAAGGACCTCGATTTCTAATTTATTTTTGGCCTGAAGATGACTTTTTAATGAATATAGTAAATCCGTTTCTGTTAATCATCAAGAATGTCTAAATAAAAAATTCTAACCCGGACAGAACTGAATACAGATGCTGTTAATCTTCTATGCAAAAGTATTCACAATTAATTTTATTTAACTGAAGTATCCAACAATTGTAGTTGCACAAATATAAACTTGTGATTACCTTTTTATAATTAATTTTAAGAATCCCATGCTGAAAACAGACTGATGCAGTGATGAAATCAACTTCTGCTTTATGCATAAGACGTATTAAAACGGCACAAAGGCACAAAGGCACAAAGGCACAAAGTAGGGGCACAATGCAATGTACCCTCAAGTCCCTTAGTCCCTTAGTCCCTGAGTCCCTGCGTGTCTTAGTACCTAAGTGCCTCAGTGCCTTTAAGACAACCCCCACCCTCTACCTGGCGGTAGATCTCCGACCTTTATTAAGGGGGAAATCTTTGTCTCTTTGTCTCTTGGTCTCTTGGTGCCTCTGTGCCTTGGTGCCTCTGTGCCTATTTTGTTTATCTTCCTGCGATGCTCCGCGTAATAATCCGCTGGATCCCGATAATCCGGATAATCAGTATCATTACATTCAAGGTACTATCCTGACTCTGAGCATTCCTCACCAACCCATTGCTGGAGTTTCAGTGCGCTGGCCTGAACAATCGTTATCAATTCTTACCAGCGCCGAAGGCGATTTTAAGTTGGAAACAATCAATCCGCGGGACGGTTGGGTATATCTAGGGCATGATAAATTTTGTACAGATTCTATTTTTATTGCATGGCAGAACCGTAAAACAGTCAGCATCGAGCGCTATTTGAACTCCATACCGCAAATCGATAGTTTACAAATTTACAGCATT